>JAGGSL010000096.1 GCA_021159125.1 Thermoplasmata archaeon | reverse complement strand
TGAAGTTGAGTATGTTAACGATATGAGCATTGAAATCAAATACACTCCACCGTCAAAGCCATTGCTTACCAATGAGCTTTATGATCTGCTTATTATAACGCCATCGGAATTCAGCGATGCTTTGCAGCCCTTGGTTGATCACAAAAACAGCCATGGTGTAAGCACGATGCTTGTAACTCTCGATGAGATTTACAACGGGAATTATTTTGCGGTGCAGGGAAGAGATGATGCTGAAAAAATAAAATATTTCATCAAGGATGCGATAGAGCAGTGGGGAATAAAATATGTCATGCTTGTAGGCGGGTACGAACAGATACCTGTGAGGTATTCGTATCTTAATGACAGGAGTTCTTCATGGGAATATGAAAGGAGATTCATAAGCGACCTTTATTACGCAGATGTATATGGCCCGGAAGGAAATTTTTCCTCTTGGGACAGCAACGGAAACGGGTATTACGGGGAATATGACCACGAAACACCTGACGGAAAGAAAACAGATAGCGTTGACCTTTATCCAGATGTATACATCGGCAGGCTTGCATGCAGGAATGATAGAGAAGTAAATACCGTGGTAAACAAAATCATACAATATGAAAGCGGCGAAGAAAAGGAATATTTCAAGAACATGGTTATGTGCGGCGGCGACCTCTATCCAAATGACCCCTGCGGGAACATAGCCGAGGGAATATATCTGGAGGAGGCAATAGCAAAGGAGATGGACGGCTTTAACATCATAAGGCAGTATCCCTCAAATGGGATGAACATGTTCACCATCTCAAAGGCGATAAACCAGGGCGCAGGATTCGTGATTTTCGCAGGTGCAGGAGCCCACCATTTATGGGCTACTCATCCCTACGACGAGGAAAAGTGGATATATTATTATGATTACAACATCCGACTTCTCAAAAATGGGGATAAGCTGCCGGTTGTGCTGACATCTGGCGCACGCCTCGGGCAGTTTAACCAGAGCAGGGAATGTTTTAATTGGGTTTTTGTGAGCAAGAGGGGGGGAGGGGCGGTGGCATCCATTGGCTCAACAGGATTGTGCTGGATCGGCCATGGAGAGAATGTCACCTCTTTTTATCTTGGCAATCTTCACCTGCGTCTTTTCCAGGAATACCATAACACGGATGTGCTGGGGGAGGTTGTCGGAAATGCAATAGTCGGCTATCTCAATGCATGCGATATAGGTCATCATGGTGTCTCTGAAAGTTTTTACATAAAAGCAGCCGAGGAGCTAGAGCTTTTCGGGGATCCGACTTTAAGGATTGGAAATGGAAAAGGGGGAGAGATGGGGAATAAGGAAGACGGTAAGCCGCTGCATTATCCGGGTGAAGGGCAATCAGGCGAGACGCATGTGCTCTACGTCGGCGGCTCAGGCTTGGGAAATTATACGACGATACAGGATGCAATAAATGATGCAGAAGACGGATACACCATATTTGTGTATGACGGTATTTATTACGAGAATTTGAAAATAAGCAAGTCCATATCTATTATCGGGCAGAGTTCTGATGGAGTGGTTTTGAAAAGCGATGAAAGTGGAATTATCATTCATGCTGATGGGGCTGAAGTCAGAAATATATCAATAATGAGCAACGGTGGTGGGAAAAATTATGCAGGAATTTTGTGCGACGGCACCGGAAGCATAATTCATGGACTGAGCATATCTGGTTATGACTGGGGTTTATACCTTGAGAATGCCGCCTATGCCGTTATCGAGAATAATCGCATTGCAAAAAATATTGAATATGCTGTTTACATGGTAAATTCCTCAAATTCATTGATACGGGATAATAAGATAGATAATAACTGGTATGGGGTGTGGAGCGAATACTCTCCTTATCTTGTTATAACGGAAAACAATTTTTCGTCTAACAGGTGGTATGCACTGTGGCTCGACAGCTCTGGAGGAAGTGCCATTACGGACAATGTTTTTATTAAAAACTGGTACAGCATTTATCTTTATAGTTCCGGCAATAACACCATTTCAGGAAATAATATCTACGGAAATGAGCACGGGCCTCAATTTGTGGATGCAGACGATAACACCTTTTACCATAATATTGTGAAGAAGAATGAGCATTACGGCATATCTGTTGGCTGCCGTTCAAGTGGCAATTCTTTTACAGACAATGATATCATCGAAAATGCACAGAACGCATGGGATGATTACGGGAGTTCATGGGATGGAAATTACTGGAGCGATTACATAGGTCTTAAATTAAAAATACTGGGCTTCATAGGGGTGCCGTATCATGTTCCGGGAAGATTGAATCAGTGGGACTGGCATCCGAGAACGGCACCTGTTGGTTAGTACTCTCTCCATCTGTGTCCGCACTTTGTGCAGGTATATATCCTTGTTTCGGGTTCATCGGCAGCTCTTGTCTGCAGAAGTATCCAGTAAGCTTCATTATTCCCGCATTTCGGGCATCTCACATTTGTTTTCGGTAAAACATTCGTATCTTCATTTTCTTCTATAACAGTGAGTTCTTTTTCCTTCCTGCTCGATACCACGACTCTGCTCCCTTCCTTCTTTTTGTGATATCCGCACTTTCTGCATACCATCTCGTCCCCTTCCGGATAAAGGAGAGAGCCGCATTTAGGGCAAAACATAAAAGAGGTAATGCAAACGATATAAAAAGTTTTTGTAATGGGTTTGCGCTGGACAGATAAGTTAAGATAACATTAAAAGCGTGCAGCCCACAGAAAACTTTATATATTATTTCCAATATCTTATTAACAATTGCAAACTATTGCAGAATGAGTAAGGGGAATGAGGGTCGATGTTGTTTTCCCCGCATTTCCTCCTTGCCCTCGTTCCCCCTCCTTTAAGTAAAGATGCCTGTTTCAAAATGGCAGATTAAAAATGCGACGAAAGGTTTATATATAACATCTACATTCGAAAGCAAAAGATTTAAAAACTTTGGGGGTAAAATGTCGAGAAATAAGAAAGTAGAAATAGAAGAAATAAGTAAGTGCCCGGAATGTGGTTCAACACATCTCATTCAGGATTATGAAAGGGGAGAACTGGTGTGCGGGGACTGCGGTCTCGTTATAGACGACTCGTATATCGACCATGGGCCCGAGTGGAGGGCTTTCGACCCTGAGCAGAGGGATAAAAGGGCGAGAACAGGTGCTCCGATGAACTATGCTCTCCATGACAAAGGACTTTCCACGATGATAGGATGGAAGAACAAAGACAGTTACGGCAAATCAATTCCAACAAGGAACAGAGCACAGCTCTACCGTCTGAGAAAATGGCAGAGGAGGATAAGGGTTGGAAGTGCTTCTGAACGCAACCTTGCATCTGCTCTTTCGGAACTTGACCGCATATCATCTGATATGGGGTTATCAAGAAATGTGAGGGAAGCGGCTGCCATGGTGTACCGAAGGGCTGTTGAGAAGAATCTGATAAGAGGTCGCTCAATTGAGGGGGTTACTGCCGCCGCCATCTATGCGGCATGCAGGCAGTGCGGTGTGCCCCGCACCTTGGATGAGATAGCAAATTCTTCAAGAGTGGATAGAAAGGAAATAGGAAGAACATACAGATTTATTGCAAGGGAACTTGTACTCAAGCTTATGCCGACATCTCCTCAGGATTATACGGCAAGATTTTGCAGCAAGTTGAATCTGAGCGAGGACATAAAATCAAAAGCATTGGAAATACTCCAGCAGGCAGAGAACAAAGAGCTGACAAGCGGAAGAGGACCGACAGGTGTTGCAGCAGCAGCGATATACATTGCATCAATACTCTGCGGTGAGAGAAAGACACAGAGAGAAGTTGCAGACATTGCAGGAGTTACGGAAGTTACGATAAGGAACAGGTACAAGGAGCTTGCAGAAAAACTTGACCTTGATATAGTGCTCTAATGCATGTCCGACAGATGGTACAGGGAGCTGAAGCGTGAGCATTATTACAGGAGTGCAAAAAGCGAAGGATATAGGGCACGCTCTGCTTACAAACTTCTGCAGATAAACAACAGATATCATATTATCAGGAGAGGAGACACCGTAATAGACCTGGGCGCAGCCCCGGGCGGCTGGAGCCAGGTTGCAGTGAAACTAGGTGCAAAAGTTTTTGCCGTTGACATTCAGCATATGGACCCGATAACAGGTGTTACCTTCATACACGGTGATATAACCGAAGAGGAAACATTAAAAAAATTGGAGGAGGAAGCAGGAGAAGCGAATGCCGTGATTTCGGACATGTCTCCAAATTTATCGGGGCATTACGTTATGGATCAGGCAAGAAGC
Organism: Thermoplasmata archaeon; assembly: GCA_021159125.1. GTDB lineage: Archaea > Thermoplasmatota > E2 > UBA202 > DSCA01 > VBQP01. The sequence goes on along the minus strand of JAGGSL010000096.1, from coordinate 17,471 downwards.
ATATGGCTTTCCACAAATGCTTTGAATGTTGCCCGCAGATTGCTGGCAGAGCACGGAAACTTTTTGTGCAAGGTATTTGTTGGCGAGGATTATCCTCAATTCGTGGAAGAAGTGAAGAAGAGCTTTAACATGGTAAAGCCGCACTCGCCTCAGGCATCGAGGAAGAGAAGCTCCGAGATATACATTGTGGCAAAAAATTTCAGAGGTTCGAGATAAGCCATTTTGCAGTCATTTCTATTGATTCCTTGCTTCCGTATTCTGGCTTCCATCCCATATTTTTGAGTTTATCAATGGAGAGACGCATAATTTTTACATCGCCCTTCCACCCCCTGCCGCCGTCCACCCCGCCCGTGAATCTGTATTCGGGGGATAGGCCCATTTCCCGGGATACGATGTCCGCAATCTTTTTCACATCCACCCAATCCTCGGAGCCTATGTTGAATATTTCCACTTTGCTTTTGCTTTTTTCCATGCCGAAAAGCATGGCATCTATGCAATCTGATATGTACAGATAGGATTTTTTCTGACTTCCGTCTCCGAGTATTTCTAACACGTGGGAATTTTCCCTCAATTTCTTTATGAAATCATAGGTGACGCCGTGAGTGCTTCTCGGGCCGACGACATTTGCAAACCTGTATATCACGGATTGCATGTCGAATGTGTAGCAGTATGCAGATATGAGCCCCTCTGCTGCAAGCTTGGAAGCACCGTACAGCGATATTGGAATCAAAGGTCCGTAACTTTCAGGAGTCGGTATCTGCTCTGCCTCTCCGTAAACTGTTGAAGAGGAGGTGAATGCAATTTTTTTGACATCTGCCTTTCTCATCTCTTCAAGGAGATTGTATGTGGCAATTATATTCTGCTCTAAATGGACTTCTGTATTCTCAACGCCGAGCCGCACGTCTGGATTTGCTGCAAGGTGAAATACAGTATCGCATCCACTAAGGGCTTTCTTGATATCATCTCTGTTGAGAAGGTCCCCTTCTATCAGCTCAAGCCCTTTATCCATGCTTTGCTCTATGAATTCTTTTCTTCCGGATGAAAAATTATCTATGCATTTCACCTCATTCCCTTTCTCAAGCAGCGCGTCTATAAGGTGGCTGCCTATGAATCCTGCTCCTCCTGTTACCAGAATTGCCATGGAATTGAATCCTCTTTCGATATAAAAGTTTTATATCACTTTCAAAAAATTCAGGAGTCCCATCCACCAGAGTATGAACAGCGTGGTTGTTATTGTTGAACCGATAGAGACGATCATGACCGTCTTCTTCGCCTTCACGCCGAGCAATCTTGCCAGTATGGGTGTGCTTATGCCGCCGCTTCCCTGAAGGGGAATTATCATGAAAAGTATGAGACTCAAAGTGAGCAGCTTACGTTTCTTGAATTTCTCGGCCCTTCTCTGTAGCCACGCATAACCTCTGTCAAGAAACGGAACGTGGGTTATAATCAATTCAGGGAACCACCAGTTGTATGCGATTATGCTTGCGCTTACAATGTCCATTATTATCATGGTGCTCCAGACAATCCACGGCGGGACGTCCGAGGCAAGCATTGCAGGTATGATTGACTCTTTCCCTGCAGGCGGGAAAAAATATGCAATGGTGAGTGCTCCATACTTTCCTGCGACATCTCCCGGGAGGTAATCAAGAACAAATATGAAGTAGTACGCAATGCTCAGGAAGGGAGTTACAAATATCAAAAATTTGTAAAATACCGACAGATTGTTTTTAATCATCTGGAACTGGTCGTAGGCATCTCTGACAAGCTTAGGAAACTTCATCTGAATCATCATTTTTACCATTTTTTAGATCCTCATATGCCTTATCGATTATGTTCTTAAACGTTTGATAAACCTCCTCCATGCTCACGTCATCTCCAGTAAAGCGGGAGAGGAGGCGGGAGAGGCGGGTGGCTGTTCTTACGAATATAAGATAGAAAGCGAACAGCATTCCCCAGGTGAAGGCAACCAGGGCTGTCATGAATATTAGCAGGTAATTCATCGAAGGGTAAACGCTAAGGGCTAAAAATATTTTGGTTTTTGATTTGAGCTGCCCAAAAACTCTATATTGCGCAATATGATACATACATAATGCCCTTTACAAAATCGAAGCTTATGGAGTTTCCAAGAGACGTCGTAGTAGGGCATGGCGTCATAGAGGAAATAGTGGATTTATGCAATAAAGTTACTCTCGGTAAGCATCCTCTGGTTGTTCATGATGAGAGGACTAAAAAACTTGCCGGCAATCGCATAATAGAAATTTTGAATGATAGCGGTTACACTGTTGAAGAGATTATGGTAGAAAGAGCAACAATGGAGGAGGTCAACAGGGTGCAGGATTATGCGACGAAGTGGGGCGTTGGCTCCATGATTGCAGTAGGGGGAGGCAGCGTTATAGACATAGCAAAACTTGCATCTTTCAATTATGGCGTTCCGTTCATAAGCATACCTACCGCCGCCTCGCATGACGGCATTGCATCTCCCAGGGCATCAATAAAAGAGAAAGTAGGATCTGTTTCAATGCAGGCTCGCTCTCCTGTTGCGGTCCTTGCAGATACCTCTATCATATCAAAAGCCCCGTACCGCATGCTGGCATCTGGATGCGCCGACGTTATATCCAATCTCACGGCAATTCTCGACTGGCAGCTTGCCTGGAGGTTGAAAAGGGAATATTACAGCTCATTTGCAGTCGCCCTTGCCAAAACTGCGGCTGACCTCATAATAGAGAATGCAGAATATATAAAGCCAGGGATAGAGGAGGCATCGTGGATAGCCGTGAAATCAATGATTGTTTCCGGTGTGGCAATGAGTGTCGCAAACTCATCCCGCCCTGCGAGCGGCGCAGAACATATGTTCTCCCATGCCCTTGACAGAATCGCTCCAGGGAAGGCCATGCATGGCGAGCAGTGCGGCGTCGGCGCGATAATGATGATGTACCTGCATGGGGGTGACTGGCTTACAATAAAAAAGGCGATTAAAGATATAGGTGCACCTACGACTGCCAGAGAGTTGGGTGTTTCCAAGGAGGATATTATCGAGGCGCTGCTTATGGCGCCGAAGGTAAGGCCAGATAGGTATACGATTCTTGGCACAGATGGCATCTCCCGGGAAGCAGCAGAACATCTGGTAAGGGTTACAGGTGTTGCATAGGTGGTAAAAATGACATTTGTCACTTTAATAGGAAAAAAATTAGCAAAAGAAGGAAACGAATTTGTGTATCTGGGGATAACGAAGCAGTGCAGAGGATGCAAGCTCAAGATGGTCTGCTCAAATCTCAAAGAGGGGAGAAGGTATCGCATCATTAAGGTCAGAGATGCGCACCACGATTGCGGATTGTATGAAGGAGGTGTGGTCGCCGTCGAAATAGAAAAATTGCCTATACTGACAACCATAAGCAGGGAAAGCGCCGAGGGAACAAAAGTGACGTACAAGGAAGTTGATTGCGACAACACAGGCTGCGAGAATTATCGTCTGTGCCACCCTGGCGTCAAGGAAACAAAATATAACATAATAGAAGTATTTGAAGACGTGAAATGCCCTCTTGGCTATGAGCTGAAAAAGGTTGCGCTTGATGATTAGGTCGTACTAAAACAGAGGTGACATGGGTATCTGTGAAAATTGAGTTGGGGCAGTAAATGAACGGCAAATTCATGGGGTTTATCAGTAAAAATTTCATATTGTTTCCATTCCTTATCATTCTCGCTTTTCTATGCGTTTTATATCCGGACGAAATAATCAATTATCCCGATTTTGTCGACTGGCAGACCATAGCGGCCTTGGCAGGTTTGCTTGTGGTGGCGACAGCGATAAAAGAAAGTTCATATTTTTTGATTATTGCAGAACGAACTCTTGAAAAAGTGAACTCCGAGAGGAAAATAGCATTATTTCTGGTTTTGTTATCATGCATATTGGCTTCGTTTTTAACGAATGATGTAGCGCTGTTTATAGTCATTCCTTTTACACTTGGCTTCCAGGCATTCATGGAAAACGATGTCAGGAAACTGATAATCTTTGAAGCCATGGCTGTGAATGTCGGCTCCACTTTGACACCCATAGGCAATCCCCAGAATTTATTTTTGTGGCATCAGTGGGGTATATCCTTTTTAACTTTTATAATAAAAATGATGCCCCTTTTCATTTTATTATTTATTTCCCTCATCATTTTTGTTTTAATCGCATTTCCTCCCAAAAGATTGCATACACTCATAAGAGAAAATGATGCTGAATTCAACAAAAAATTATTCTCTTTGTCTATCCTTCTTTTAATTGGCTATGCCCTTATGATGCAGCTGGGACTGACATACTATGCTCTGCCTGCAATTCTTCTTATTTACCTGATTTCATTCAGGAATATACTCCCAAAGGTTGACTGGCTGTTGATACTGCTTTTTATAACCCTGTTTATTGACTTCCATCTCATCGGCAGAACAGAGATTATATCAAATTTTGTAAATTCATTCAGCCTGGACAGCAGCTCCACGATATTTTCGTTATCACTATTATTTTCCCAGATTACAAGCAACGTTCCTGCAAGCATCCTCATGTCCAAATTCTCCCATAACTGGTTTTCCATTGCATACGGAGTAAATGTTGGCGGCAATGGGATTGCCGTTGCTTCCCTTGCCAATTTGATCGCCCTGAGATTTGCAGGGGGCAAAAAAATATGGGCGGATTTTCATAAATATTCGTTGCTTTACCTAATTGTGACAGGTGTGCTGGCTTACGTGATATTTTTCATGTAGTTGAAAATACCGCTGCAAACCCCGAATTTTTAGCAATTTTTATATATTCCGTATGGATATTACTCCATATGAAGGGATGGGAACACATAAGCAACTTCGGAGAAAGTTTGAAGGTGTACGGCAAGGGAGAGCTAAGAAGACTTGTTGATGATAGAGGAAGCGTAGTGGTAGAATACAGAATGGGGACATAGTGCTGTCAGAGATGGACAAAAAAACATTCGGGAGAGCTTTTGATTACATAAAAGATGCAATTGAAAAAAGCAGGTATTTTGAGGGCGAAGCAGAAATCGGGCTTGAAGAAGGAGAATTTGTAGCCCACCTGCATGAAAGCAAATTTAAAAAATTTGAAGGCAAAAGTAAAGCTAAAGGGGCTGCCATAGACGGTAGCTCATTGAAAATACTTGACGGTCATTTTTTTATCATTGGAAGCAGGAGAGTTGGTTATGTGGTTGCTGACGAAAATGGCATAACCGACCGGAGGATATGGAATACCGATATGGAAGCATTATCCAAATACGATGCAAAAGAGGCATTCAAAGAAAAGTACGAAAATTTTATGCAGAATCTGCCTCCCAAAATTCCAGAGAGTGTGGAAGAAGCAAATGATGCAATAAGGGGGCTTGAGGAGCATGCGGCAGCGAGGGAGGCAATGGATAAGCTCGGGAAAGGCGACATCATAATGATGGACGGTTCTCTCCAGGGAAGTGAATATCTTTCGGATGTTATTGAAGAAAACTGCAGGATTGCTTTGGAGAAAGGGCTGCACCTTGTTGGAGTGTGCAAAAGAAGCGACCTTTACACAAAAAAGCTTCCTGTGTTGAGCTGGGTTAAAAGAAGAGGAGACAAAATTTTTGGGAAGGAAAGATGGTACTATCCTCTTTCAGAAGAAAAAGGGATTTATATTGCAAAATTTCATCCGATATCAAAATTTTCATTCCGTGTTGATATAAACCCGATGGAAAAAGATGTTGAAGAAATAATGGGCAAAATAGCAGTTTTCTCAAATGATGTTTCGTATCTCGGATATCCGTATCCTCTTGCTGTAATTCACAGGGAGGTGGTGCTGACATCAGAAGACGGGATGTATTTCCGCAGGGTATTGAGAGAAATGGCATTGAAGAGCGGTTATACAATTGACGACTGGGAAGAGTTATTTTTTGATTATCACGAATATTTGGGGTGAAAAAATGCTTGGAAGGATAATAGGAAGAAATGCAACAGAAATTGTTTTCAGGTATCCATATGGAGAGGATGTGAAAATAGGGGAAATACTGGTGGCAGAGGATGAGGAAAATGACAATCTTTTTTTCCTGCGCGTGGTGGATTTGCAATATGGGCAGGAAGGTTCCGAGAAGTGGGGCTACCGAACTGCAGGAGAGATGATGCTGCTTGATGAAATGGAACAGCCGTATAGCATGAGGGAAAAAGAGCGCAGGTTATTCAAGATAGGAATTTGCGCGCCTCTTGGCTACATCCATGACGGAAAGTTCAGAAAACCAAAGGCAATTCCGTCGCATTTCTCCAAGGTCAGAAGGGCGTGCAGAGATGATTACAAATTTTTGGATAAGGGTGGCTGGGACATTGAAATAGGCAAATTGAGAAGCGGAGAAAGTGAGGTTGATGTGAAGGTTGGTATCGATGGAAATCTCATATCTCACCATATCGGCATATTTGCCACAACAGGCATGGGGAAAAGCAATCTGATGAGGGTGTTTGCCGCCTCCGCCATGGCCAGCGGGAGATACGGCTTGCTAATAATTGACCCGCACGGGGAGTATTATGAAGGGGGGGAAGAGACAAAAGGATTGAGGCATCATCCGATGGCCGGGCATTCGCTTGTTGTATATTCTCCGCACCATCTCAGCGGGCCTCATAACACGCTGAAAATATCTGCTTATGAGATTACTGTCGGGGACTTGCAGAACATATTTTCGTTCACGGAGGCGCAGAGAGATGCACTTTATGCGCTCAGCTCCCGTTTCGGAAAGGAATGGCTGGTGAATTTGCATGACATGGAGAACGAAGAGCTTGTGGATGAGTTTGGTAGAAGAATACAGGATATAACCTTCAGCGTGCTAAAAAGAAGGGCCGAGAGAATAATGCGATCTGAGATAATACACAGGGATGAAAACGTGGCTGTCACAGATTCGATACTCAACAATTTGAAGGAAGGCAAGGTTGTGCTTGTGGACACTTCCGGGTTGTACGAATATGAGGAATTGCTGGCAGGAGTTGTTCTGGCAAGAAGAGTATTGTCGCATAACAAAAACGCTTACAGGGATAAAGAGGCATTTGGCAAATTGCCTTCCGTGCTCATAACAATGGAAGAGGCGCAGCGTGTACTCAAAGCAGATGGCATATTTGCACAGATTGCAAGAGAAGGAAGGAAATTTAAAGTGGGGTTGTGCGCAATAACCCAGCAGCCAAAGCTGATAAAGGAAGAGTTGCTTTCGCAATTCAACACTTTCTTCATACTCGGGCTTGCTGATGAGGGGGACCGCAACATAATAAAAAGCTCGGCAAAACAGGATATTTCGAAAGTGGAAAAGGAGATACAGACGTTAGAGGCAGGAGAAGCGCTTATAACATATCCCGGCGCTCCGTTTGCCATACCCGCAAAAATTCACTGGTATGACGATTACATAAAAAATTTTGAAGGGGAAGGAAAAGAGCCGGTAAAATTTGACGAGGCTTTTTATTGAGCATGATAACTATTTAATTTTCCTGAATATTGGGGAAGATAATGGATAGGAAACGTGAGGGAATTCTCGCCATAATCGGCGCAAGCATGATGTGGGCTGTCGAGCCGGTATTTGCAAAACTTTCTTTTCATAATTCGGATTTTGTACACACATCTGCAATAAGGGCTTTTGTGGTTGCAGCAATAGCGCTTGCTTACATGTTGTTGAAAAAGGCAAGCCCGAGAGTAACGAAAAAGGATTTTTCAGTTTTGCTGTATCTCGGGCTGGTAGGTACTCTTTTTGCAGATTTGCTTTATTTTTTTGCAATGACACAAATTCCGGTACTGAATGCTGTGCTGATAGGCCATATGCAGCCAATCTTTATAGTCCTCATTGGTTTTCTTATATTAAGAGAAGATAAGCTCACAAAATTCGATTATGCGGGCATCTCACTCATGATGTTATCGGGCCTTATGGTAACAACCAGAACTCTTGATAACCTTGCAGCACTCAAATTTGGAAGCATGGGAGATTTGATGGTTCTCGCTGCAACAATGGCATGGGCGACAGCGGCAATAGCTGTCAGGAAATACCTCAGAAATTTGCACTCATCGGTGATAACATTTTACCGCTTCATTATTGCCTCGATATTTTTTGCAGTTTACCTTTCAATGACTTCGGGAATTGTTATTAAAAATGTATATCAGATCATGGTGGGCATAGCTGTAGGCATTGGAACGATTCTCTATTATGAGGGGCTTAAACGCATCAAGGCAGCGCAGGTATCGGCCCTTGAGCTTTCTTCCCCTTTATTTGCAGCCGTTATTGCTTTTTTTGTGCTGAGGGAAATGTTCACAGTAATGCAGATTGCAGGTATGCTCCTGCTTTTTTTGGGCGTATACTATCTTTCAAAAAAAGAATAGTCTTCTGCGCTAAAAACTCTCCAGAAACTTTTTTAACTTCAAGATTGCCTTTCCTCTGTGAGAATATTCATTTTTCTCTTCCCTTTCCATCTCGCCGAATGTTTTTGTTTCCCCCTCAGGAATAAAAATAGGGTCGTACCCAAAGCCATTTCCGCCTTTCTTAGTTTCTGATATAACTCCTTTGCATATGCCCTCAAAAAATCTCACTTCTCCGTCATAGAATGCAATTACAGATTTAAAATAAGCCCTTCTATCTTCAACCCCTTCCATCAGTTTAAGTATCCCATCATTCCCTATGCTTTTGAACACATATGCTGAATAAACTCCCGGGAAGCCGTTCAGGGACTGTACGAACAAACCGGAGTCTTCGAGCATTATATTGCCATCCAATTTTTTTGATAGAAAGTCCATGCCGAATTTTGCCACTTCTTCCAGCCCATCTGCCTGTATCTCTGGATATGTCATATTCTTCCTTATTATGTCGTGCTCTGGAAGCATCTTTTTTACTTCTTCATATTTCCCATCATTTGTTGTTACAAAATATATTTTCATTCTCTCACCATATATCTTCCTCTCTCAGCAATTTCCCTGACTTTTTTTCTTACTTCATCTGCCCATTCGAAATTTTTCCCATATGCATCAAAAACCCAGTTGAAAAGTTCCTCGTTCTCATGTGCTGCCTTGAAAGCTTCCATGAGAAGGTGGAGGTCAACACCCTGTTTTTCCCTCTCACTGCTCTTCTCCCCGAGCCCAAAATCTATGAAATATATCCTGTCTTTGTAAAGGATGAGATTTGATGTTGTTATGTCTCCATGAACTATGCCGCTTTTGTGAATGGAAGCTATACCTTCACCAATTTTTTTACATACCTTTTTCTGCTCTTTGCCATCCATATCATCTATGCAATCCTTTATTCTTTTCCCTTCCACATATTGCATGGTGATTTTCATCTCCGATAAATCAACATCATATATTATCGGTACAGATGCGCCTGCTTTCCTCGCCCCGGACATCAGCAATGATTCCTTCTTTGTTCTCTGTTTTCTCAATTCTTCATCTATCTCTTTTATCCTGTAATTTTTCCTCACCCTTTTCTTGATGATAACTTTTCTGCCCATCCATTCTGACAGGTAAATCTCTGCCTCTGCCCCCTTTTTTATTAATGTCTCCATGTCACATCCACCTCATCGGTACGGAAATTCTGCTTTATTGCTGTTTCATCTATGTCCATTTCAATTCCGCTTTTCTTCATGAGTATTGCTGTCCAGGCAATCATCGCCCCGTTGTCAACGAGCAGTTCCCCGGGAGGACAATAAAATTTCGCACCCCTTTCTTCTGCCATTTTTCTGACCATGTTCCTCAATCTCTCATTTGAAGCAACCCCCCCTCCGAGCAGAACCTCCTCTTTCTCAGTATGCGCCATCGCTCTCTCTGCCACCTCTGTAAGCATCGAGAAGCACGTTTCCTGCATCGAGAAGCATACATCCTCCATGCTCTCTCTTTTCAGAGAATTTATGGCAGCAGTGAGTATGCCTGAAAAGGAGACGTCCATTCCTTTAACAGAATAAGGAAGGCCCACATATTTTCTGCCCTTCCTTGCTATTTCTTCTATCTTCGGGCCTGCGGGGAATGGCATCCCTGCCTCTCTTCCGAATTTATCCAGACAGTTTCCTATGCCGATATCAAGAGTTTCCCCGAAAACGCGGTATCTGCCATTCATAAACGCTATCACCTGTGTATTTCCTCCGGAAACATAAAGAAGCACGGGGTCGCTTGCACCTGTCACCGCCCTTCCTATCTCCAGATGGGCAATGCAGTGGTTTACCCCGATAAGAGGCTTTTTCAGATAAAGAGATAGGGAGCGGGCAGCCGTCGCCGCCGTCCGCAGGCAGGGGCCCAGCCCGGGCCCTATTGAAAATGCCACTAAATCTATGTCATTAAATTTTATGTTTGCTCTCTCAAGAGCTTTTTGAAGTATATCTGTAAATACAGAGGCATGATGGTTTGCTGCATCTCTGGGGTGTATCCCCCCTGATGGTGGCCTGTACATGCTGGAGACATTTGATAGAATCCCGAATGGCCTATCTCTTACTATGCCTATCCCAACGGTATGCGCAGTGCCTTCAATTCCGAGGCAGATCATCCTAAAAATTTACAAACTTTTTATTAATTCTGCTATCTCTTCCCTCTTTTCCTGCTCTGCCGGCAGGGTTATGGATGCCTTCCATTTTCGAGAGCCGTCATCCAGATAGTAGCCCCTGGATATGGAAATAAATTCGTTTTCGCCGCTCTCACTTATTGCTTTTTTTCTCGCAACCTCTATAAAATTGTTGCGACCAAACTTTATTTCCTCTGTCCGTATCGTTTCATATTCTACCATATTTATCCAAGGATGGATAGGCATAGCAGAACTTAAACTTTTTTATTCAGTATTGTATGTTGAGCACCATTACGGGAATTTCAGTGCTTACTTTATTCCCTGCATTGTCATATGCAACAGCCTTCAGAGTATATGGGCCAACGGCTACCTCGTTCCAGTTCCATACATAGGGCGGTTCTGAAAGAGTTTCTTTAAGTGAATTATCAACGTAAAATTCAACTTTTTTAACCCCAGAAATAGAATCACGGACATCAACATTTACATTCGTGCTGCCTATTACTATTGCAAAGTTATTGAATCCGCTCAGCGGGATTATTTCTCTTCCCATTAGATACAGATATGACTTCTTCGGAGCTTTAACGTCCATTGCCGGGTTTGTTTTATCTATTTTTATTTCAACGCTTTTCAGTTTTTCTGCGTTCCCTGCATTGTCCTTTGAGTAATAATCTATTACGTTTATCCCTTCAGAAGTGACATCTATCTCCTGATTGTATTGGACAAACACTCCTCCATTTATTCTATAATTTGTAGCATATATGCCAGAAGTATTATCGTGCCCTTCAAGGGAAACAAGAGTATCTGCCTTATACCACACGCTCTCATTTTCATGTGGTTCGACTGTGGTGTAAGGGGCTGTTTTATCTATTTTTACTGAGACATGCTTTATACTTTCTGCATTTCCATACTTATCGGCTGAATAATATTGAATGGAGTGATTGCCATCCTCTCTTATAAATGCATTTCCGTCATATATTTTCCAGCTATTGCCATCTATTTTGTATTTTGTATAGTCAATCCCTGAGAGAGAATCAGATGCATTGAAATTAAGCCATACGTTGCTGATATACCACCCATTATCTCCGTTGGCCTGTTCGGGCATAAAATTGCATGATGTAGAGGGTGCCTCGATATCAACTATAACATCCTGGGTGGAAACGTCTGTTTTTCCATTATTGTCCTTGACGGTTAGTGTAACCTCATATATGCCGCTGCCGTTGTATGTGTGGTTTACCTCCTCTCCATAACTTACATTTCCGTCTCCTAAGTTCCATGTATAATTTTCAATGACTCCGTTGTAATCTACTGAAAAAGAACCGTCGAATTTTATTTCCAGTCCGTCTGGGGTATACATGAAAATTGCAACAGGCAGTCCGTACGGATAAATTAAAGGATAGTTATCCTGGCCGGTCCCGCCTTCTACGGGATAAGGCGAATCCCCTATGCCGTCCATATCTTCATCATTCCCTTTATAATCATCCCAGTAATTGCCTTTTGCCCCGTCATCCCAAGTATTTCCCCCGCTATCCCATGCGTTGTGGGAATTGTTTATGAAATTGTTGTGAGATATATTTATGTGGCAATTGTGGCAATCAGTATAAATGCCATAGAAGTTGTTTTCAATGGTGCATTCATGTATTTCTATATGACCTGCTTCTATAACTATTCCTGCACCTGTGCTGCTGCTATTTTCTATTAGGAATCCTGATATTGAGGTATGGTTGGCTGTTATAAGCACTGTATCTCCTGCCTTCCCTCCGTCAATGGTTGCATTCACGCCAATGATATTCACCCCTTTATCTGCCACAACGTTTTCTTTATATGTGCCCGGATAAACATAAATGGTATCTCCGTCGCTTGCAGCATCAATTGCATCCTGTATGGTTGTGTAATTCCCTGCTCCGGAGCCACCAACGTAAAAAGTGGAAGGGCTTGACGCATCTCCCTGTGGCTGCATGGTCATAAGGGGCAGGGATATAATTATTGCCAGCAAAACAGCACCGTATTTCATCTCCCTTTAAATGCAGAGTTTATATATATCTTTTTTGAGCCGCACTTTTGCAAGAAAACCATTAACTATTTATTATTCTCCCACATATGGGGCATTCCATGATAGAACCTTCTGAGCGCTCGCAGGGCGTTTCATATGCCATAAGGGAAGTTGTCCTGCCAGCAAGAAAATTGGAAGAAAAGGGCATAAAAGTAATCAAACTGAACATCGGTGACCCAATTGCTTATGACTTTGATACGCCCATGCATATCAAAGAAGCTCTTTATCAAGCTGCTCTGGATGGTTATAATGGCTATGCCCCTTCTGAAGGATACAGGGAATTGAGAGAAAAAATAGCAATGCGGGAAAAGAGAAGGAACGGGATGGATTACGACCCTGACGACATATGTGTTACAACAGGCGTGACAGAAACCCTGCAGATTTTTCTCGCAGCAAGTCTGAATGCAGGCGATGAGCTCCTTGTGCCCGGCCCCACGTATCCGCCTTATATCCTCGTTACACGCTTTAATGGGGCGGAACCTGTTGCATACAGAACCATTGAAGAAGAAAACTGGCAGCCAGATGTTGACGATATAAGGAAAAAGATAACAGATAGAACAAAGGCAATAGTAATAATAAATCCCAACAACCCGACAGGTGCCCTGTACCCGAAAAATACAATAAAAGAGATTGTGGATATTGCAGCGGAAAATGATATTGCAGTTATTTCAGACGAAATCTATGATGACATTGTCTTTGAAAAACGTCAGTATGCTACAGCTTCTCTTGCAAAAGATGCACCCATAATTACCTTTAATGGCTTTTCAAAAGTTTACCTTGTGCCGGGATGGAGGATGGGATATGCAATTTTTAACAATGTTGACGGCAAGCTTGATAGAATAAAAGATGCATTTCTGAGAATAGCAAGAGCAAGGTTGTGCGCAAATTCTGTATGCCAGCGAGCTATGATTGCCGCTCTCGATGGCCCGCAGGATCATATACCTGAGATGGTGAAAAAACTAAAAGAGAGGAGCAATTTTGCCCATAAAAGACTGAATGAAATAGAGGGGATATCTTCAACAAAGCCAGATGGTGCTTTTTACATATTTCCGAAAGTAGAGGCAATTGATAGCTGGAAAAACGACAAAGAGTTTGTGCTCGACGTGTTGAATAAAGCTCACGTTCTTCTTGTCCACGGTTCGGGATTTTCTCCGGAATATGGGAAAAACCATTTCAGAGCTGTAACTCTGCCGCCTATGGAAATGCTGGAGGAAGCCTTTAATAGGCTTGAATCTTTCATGAAAGGGATAAAATGAAATTGGATAGGTCTGTGATTATAGCTATTGTTGCCCTTGTCATAATCGCGGGGGCGGCCAGCGGGTATTATGGATATAATATATGGAAAGAAAACCAACCGCTGAAGGTTGAAAAAGGCGATTTCGTGGAATTTTACTATATCGGATATTTTGAAAACGGTACTGTATTTAATTCCTCATTTAGTGGCGGAAATATAACAAAAGACACGCCCTTTGATGAGAGCAATTACTCCCTTGTCCCCATGAAGGGGTATATCGGAGATGGCGTAATTTCAAAATATCCGGAAGGATGGGATTATAGCAAGTTGGGAAAGATAGCCGGTCTGAGGTTATCCAAAATAAAAGGGCTGTGGGAAGGAATGACGGGAATGAAAGAAGGTGAGGAGAAAACCATAGGTCCTATACCCCCAGAGAAAGCATATGGCTTGCCTGTGGAAGAGGGAGTGATTTTTTCGTCAAATTTTATGGGCCCGAAACTTAATTTCATGATAACCGATGTAGACCCAACAAACCTTACTATAAGCTTTAAGTGGATGCCTGAAATCGGGGAAAAATTCACAGTGCCAATGTACCAGTGGGGCTCCCAGGTAATTCTTTTCCCTTACTGGCTCTGGGAAAACGCTACTGAAGTCATATCATTTAATGAAACAAATGCAACGCTTAAAACCACTCCAAACAAATTGCACAACATAACGCTGTATCCGTTCTGGGAGAATGTCACAGATGTGACATTTAATGAGACATCCATCACCCTTACCACAAATCCGAAAGTGGGATCGAATTTTACCTACTATGGTTATACATATACTGTGGAAAATGTAACTGATGATACAATAAACATATCTGTTACCTCCGGTAATGAAACACAATATGTTGATGTTGAGAAAAACCTGACATTCAACCGTACATTTAATGTTACAAGAATGTTTGAGGAAATTCCGCAGGATTATCTCAAAGATGACCTGGAGGCAAGCGGATACACATTCAGCCCTATGGCAGGTAAAACGGTGTACTTTAAAGTAAAAGTACTACACATTTACAGGGTTTAGTGGCTGACAGAAAGATGAACATATGCAAACATCAGGTTAGTTGATTTCTTATTTCTTTATCTAGCATTTTAAGAAACTCATCTTCTGTGCCCCTCGGGATTGTGGCGCCTGCGGCCATCTCGTGCCCCCCTCCTGTTCCGCCTAATCTGTCCGCCACCTTCTGCATCGCCTTTGATAAATCGACTCCCCTGTTTACCAGTGGCGCTGTTGTTCTCGCGGAAGCTTTTATTTCCCCGCCTTCTTTATTTGCAAATCCTATGATCGGGGCATCATTTTTGCCTTCTCTGGAATGGAGAATTATCCCCGCTATGATGCCAACGACAGTATCTCTTATATGGTTGCCTGCATTGAAGTACTGGAGCATGCCGTACTCCTGCACACCTTCCTTCTTCACAAATTGGATGCCGCTTACAATATTCCTCCGGTGGTTTTTCAACAATTCTGTTGCTTTTTTGAAATATTCGTCTCTATCTCCCATGCATATCCTCATGCCAACTTCGGCATATCCGTACCTTGCCGTGGAATTCAGCAGAGTCGCATATTCCTTGACATCTCTCAATTCTGTACCAATTTTTTCCCTTTTCAGTTCGCATACCTCTCCCACAAGGCGGGAAGAAAATGAGTTTCCAAAACCTTTCGCTATCAGCAGTTTAACCAGTTCAGAGACAACCTTTTTTTTCTCCTCATATTCCAGTTCTATCCATTTTCTTTCTTCTTTGTCTATGCCTATCCTCCTAAGAAACGAGAGACATGCACTTTCCCTTCCCGTAAGTCCCGGGAAAAATGGGTCATCTGCATATTGCAGAAGTTTGTACAGGGGTCTTGTATGCCTTCCGAACATTCTTAAATCCCTTACAACATCCAGTATGCCTTCTTCCTTCCCTATTTCAATTATGTTGCGATTCCATCCCTCGAATTTGCAAGATGCCGCATCCTGGAGGTCGCCGGAAGCGCCGACCATTGCAAGATCGGCCATATCTTTATTTTTTTTATTTATTGAAATTGCTATGAGATAGGCAAGACCCGCACCAGATATTGCCTTCCCTCCGTCAATTCCATAAACATGAGGGTTGAAATGCCTCCAGTTAAGCATCCTTTTTCCACCCTCAATGTCCGGCATATGGTGGTCTGCAATGATATAATCAATCCCGTCAAGTTTCGAAATTACACCGCTCCCGAGGTCCGTGAACCACGTCACTTTTCCCATATCCCTAATCTTCTCAATTGTTGAATCATCTAACTGCTTGACGAACTGAATGGTATTTTCTATTCCTTCTCTTTCCAGAGATTTTTTTGCTATGGCACCTGCAGATATTCCATCAGCATCTATATGAGTCACAATATGGACATCCCTTTCCCTCTTAAGAGCCTCTGCTATCTTTCTGGCACTTTTCATTGCGCTGGCAAACATCCCATCCCAAATAGATATAGGTTAAAGATATATGAAATCTTTGGTTTTAAGATTAATTTTAAATGCAGGCATTGTATTTAAATATCGTATGAGCACACATGGTAAGAGGCAATCAGACATTTCTTTAGCGATGGTGGAGCAGAAAGTTCCCAGACAATCTGTGATGTCAATGGAAACAGGGATAGCAGGTAAGCGGAATGTGGAAGTTGGCAGGCATTTATCCTTTGATTTAGATGTTGCCGGTAGTAACCAGGGAACAGGGAGCAGTGGCTGGGAAATACTGCGGATTTTTAATGACGGCGGGCCTATAATGGCTTTGTCTTCACCCGTAGATGGAAATGATGGTGGCATTTACGGTATTGGGGTTGTAGTGTATCACTGGACTTGTATGGACTGATATCATGAAAACAAAACTTCTGGCAATAACGGTAATTCTCTCTGTTATTGTTCCTGTATCAACTGCAGATGGCGGTAATTTAATAGCAGTAGCTTCCAGAGAATATGTAAATTTAAATGAAAATTTTTATGTAAATATATCTATCACACCTGTCCAATCTTTGGGAGGGGCAGAATGCAATATTTCATTCAATCCATCTATTTTAGAGGCAGAGGGAGTTGAGAATGGCGGAATGTTCGAAGAATGGTGGGATGCAAATCTTGAGATAGATAATGTCAATGGCACAATAAAAAATATTGTGGCTTTCAATTTTTGGGGAAATGGCACATCAACCCCTGGAATTTTTGCCACCGTCACTTTTAAAGCAAAGTCGGTAGGAGTCTCTCATATTAATATAAGCGGAGCAATTTTGTCTGATGAAAATGGAGAACCGTTACCATTTGAAATCTCAAATGGGACTGTCACAGTAATAAGCGATTCAATACCACCAGCCCTTTCATACTCTCTTACAGGAACAGCAGGAAGCAACAACTGGTATACCTCCAATGTTGACATCACACTCAATGCAACGGACGAGCATGGCATTGCAGAAATGAAATATATGATAGATGACGGAGCATGGCAGGATTACACAACTCCATTTACAATAAGCACAGATGGATCACACACAGTCCAATTCTATGCAATTGATACTTTTGGCAATAACAACTCCACATCATTTAATGTCAATATAGATAGCACATTGCCCTCTCTTTCATACTCTCTTACAGGAACAGCAGGAAGCAACAACTGGTACACCTCCAATG
>JAGGSL010000151.1 GCA_021159125.1 Thermoplasmata archaeon | reverse complement strand
GATATACTGTGTAAAACTGCAATAATAATAGGAATAAAAACCGCAAAAATTAGAATCACAAAAGAGAGAGTTGTATTAAAATTGTGGTAATATTCAGATTTCTTCATGGACAAGTAAGTTTTGAGGAGGTCTAACCATTCTTCCCTACTTAATGGACAAGGTTTTTCTTCCTTCATTTTGTCATTTTCCATATAGTAGGAATTAACTACAAAGTTTAAACTCTTCGATTTAGGGATATAACATTTTGTCGTCCCTCTCTATATACACAAATAAAAAATGCGAGGGGCCGGATTTGAACCGGCGAACCACTGCTGGAACAGATCTTGAGTCTGTCGCCTTTGACCTAGCTTGGCTACCCTCGCATGTTCAGGCATACCTGTTAGCCAGCGTACATAATATGGAAAGAATATATTAATTCAACGATTCCAGGGGAAAATATTTTTACCTTTGCCCCTTTTATTGTCATGCGCTGGACTGCCCTATTGATGGTGGCAATGGTCATGCTTTCGGGCTGCATTTCGTGGCCCTTCGGAGAGGCACACAGGGAGGGATTCAAGGAAAGTGATTTGACATTGCCCGGATATTACAGCTACCAGTTTCCGCTCACTGAAAAACCGGAGGCAAAACTTCATGTGCGGCCTGGCTACAAATACAACATTTCCTGGGAGATAAGCAGGGTTTATGTGAATTATGGCGGGGTTGCCAAAATATCAACCGAAAATACCGGACCCAATGATATATTCGTCTACAACTACGGGATAAAAATAGGAGGTTCAGAATGGAAGTGGAGAGATGACGGAAAAGGAATGATTATAAAAAGGGGAGAGGAAAAGGATGCATATCTTTCCTTCGGCTCCCCTCCAACGCCCGGAAATTATAGATACCAGATATCATCATCCTTCATGGTTGATAATGTTGCAGGCCATCTCCCCTTTCCGGAAAACAGATGGTATGACAACGGCACCGCCTATTTTTCAGGGAGTGATGTTAAGGTCATGCCATACAACAGCAGCAGTTCATATTCCCTCTCAAAAAATTATTACTATTACTTCGACAGAATAAATGATATGGTAGAGCCCTTTGATTTGACCATCTTCCAGAAAGCAAGGGAAATAACTCTTCCATTTTCCGGCAACTACAACATCTTTCAGGTTTGCGCAATATTTGATTACCTCTTTGATAATCTGAACTACATGGAAGACCCCGAGGACAAAGACGTGTGGTCAGACCCGGTAACAACGCTTAACAGAAAAGGCGGAGACTGCGAGGACTATGCAATGCTTTTTTCAGCGCTCGTGTCAAGCATAGGCGGCACAACGAGAATTTACATGACAGACAATCATGCTTTTGCAACTGTTTACATAGGAAAAGGGGTGCAGGCAAACGAAATACTTGATGAAATAGATGCATATTACGGGACAAATCTTTACTTTGCAGTCATGGAAGATGATTTCGGATACTGGCTTGTTGCCGATCCGCTGGGCTCGTTTTATCTGGGTGGACTGCCTGTCGGCGGAGATGCCGTAGGTCCGCCCCTCAGCAGCAATCTTTACAAATGGGATTTCACGGAAACAGGGCATGTGAATTCCATAGATGTCATGAGGAAGTAAAACTTTAAATGCTGTCCGCCATTACTTCTCGATTAAAATGAAGCTGAATTTAAAACCCGAATTATTGTGGAAGTATTTTGAGGAGATAAGCAGTATACCCCGATGCTCCAAACACGAGGAAAAGGTGGCAGAGTACGTTGTGAATGTTGCAAAAAAACTCGGGCATGAAGTTATGAGGGATGATGTCGGCAATGTCATCGTCAGAAAAAAGGCGACTGCCTATGAAAATGCCCCGATGGTAACACTCCAGGCGCACCTTGACATGGTATGCGAGAAAAATAGAGATGTGGAACACGATTTTGAGAAAGACCCCATCGATGTCTACGTTGACGGAGACATGGTGAAGGCAAGAGGCACGACGCTGGGCGCAGATAACGGCATAGGAGTCGCAGCATGTCTTGCAATAATGGAAGACAAAGACATAAAGCATGGTCCCCTTGAATTTCTCTTCACCATAGATGAAGAAACAGGGATGACAGGCGCCTTCGGTCTTAAGGAAGGTGTGCTGAAAGGAAAAATGCTTATCAATGTCGATACCGAAGAGTTCGGAGCGGTTTATATCGGATGCGCGGGAGGCGGAAACAGCACACTCACCCTTCCAATCAAATATGAAAAAGTTGAAGGGAAAGGAATGGAGATAACCATAAGGGGGCTGAAAGGCGGCCATTCGGGCACAGAGATACATGAAGGAAGGGCAAATTCAATAAAACTGATGGCGAGATTGCTTTACAATACTGATGCAAAGGTCGGCAGCATAGAAGGAGGGGACAAATTCAATGCCATACCAAGGGAAGCCACTGCAAAGATAATCCCCTCAAATAAAGACGATGCATTGAAGAAAGTGAAGGAATTCGAAAAGATATTCAAAAATGAATATTCTGTTTCGGACCCGGGCGTTACCATAGCAACAAAGGACTGCAACATAGAGAGAATATTTGATTCAGCAAGCCAGAAAAAAGTGCTGGAACTGCTCATGGGTCTGCCACACGGTGTGCTTGCAATGGACCAGCAGGTTAAAGGGCTTGTGGAAACATCGACAAACCTTGCGAGGGTGAGAAGCAGCGATAAATTGGAGATAATGATGAGTTCCCGCAGTTCCGTAAATTCTGCTCTGGAAGCAACGATGCAGAGCATACGTGCCATAGGCGAGCTTGCAGGTGCGAAGGTCGAAGAGGGAAGCATGTATCCGGGATGGAAACCAAATCTGGACTCCAAGCTGCTGAAAATCGCCGTTGAATCTTACAAAGAGCTGTACGGAAAGGAGCCGGAGATAAAGGCAATACACGCTGGCCTGGAAACAGGAGTGATAGGCGGAAAGTACGACATGGACATGATATCCATCGGCCCTCAAATAGAACATCCCCACAGTCCTGATGAAGTTGTATACATCTCGTCTGTCCAGAAATTCTGGGATTACCTGCTGAAAATACTGGAGAACGTGGCAAAGAAGAGCTAATTAACTTCTCTTTCCCCTTATTTTGCTTTTCTTATTTTTCTTGCTCTCGGCCCTCTATCCGTATCTTCCACTTCAAATTCCACTTTTTCTCCCACCTCTGGAATAAAATCCGCATCGTCGGCATGAATGAAAACATCTTTTCTGAATTTCTTTGATTTTATGAATCCGTAATTTCTTTTCTCAAACCACCTTTTTATCACTCCTTTGTAAATTTCATGCCCTTCCATTTTTTCCCAGCACTCCGAACAGTAAAAATTTCCGCAGATTGGGCACTCATATACTTTGCCTTCATAGGAGTAAAGGTCTCTACCGCACATGGCACATTTCATCTTGTCTTTGAGCTCTTCCTCGCAGTCCCTGCATAATCCGACAACGGGGTTCAGCAGTTCTCTCAATCTATCATTCATTTTACTCCAGCTTTATTCCCTTTTGCGCTTTATATTTTCCATCATATAATTTTTCCGGCATTGATTTTATTTCCTCAAACACAATCTGGCAGAATCTTTCTCCTGACGAAAGCTCTATTTCCTCTTTTGTGTTAAAGCATGAAATGGTCAATGTTCCTTCAAATCCGATGTCAACCTTTCCAAATGATGAAAGCAGCCCTTTTCTGGCGTAGGTGGAACGAAGCCACAGCTGAGCTGCCTTGTTGCCAAGTTTTACGTATTCAAGTGTGCCTATGGCAAACCATTTCATTGGCGGAATGACTGCATTATCCGTAAATTCTCCGTCAACCATTATTTCGCCTATTGAGAGGTCATAACCGTTGGGTGTTAAATTGTCGGGGTTGAACGGCTCTATGGAAATCTCGCCTTTTTTGATTGAGTTTTTGATATCCGCATCAGATAATATCATATTACACCAACACCGGGAAGCTTAAAAGTTTTAATGCAAATGGATATTTTAATCTATCCTTTCTGGGTGAGATATATGCCTGTTATGATAAGAAAGGCGCCGGCGAGGAGAGACATGCCCATCTTTTCTTTCAAAATGATATGGGAAAGGAGCATTGCAAAGAGGGGTATGAGATTCAAAAAAATTGCCACTTTGCTTGCCTCTGCATCGGCAAGAGCATCATACCATGCGATGTAGGCAAATACAGAGCAGAGAAGGGCGAGATAAAGAATGACTGCCCATCCTGTGAGCGATATTCCGGCAGGTATGCCCTCCTTCATAAAAGGAATGAACATTAAAGTTCCTATGATAAAAACGTAAGTTGTGATTGTCAGAGCATCGTATTTCTCAAGCAATTTTTTGCCCACAACAGAATAGACAGCCCAGCATATGGCAGAGAGAATAATCATCAGATTGCCTTTCATGGATATGCCCTGAAAAGGAGCGCCGCCCATAATCAATGCAACTCCCAGAAAGCCCAGCATTATGCCCCCGCCCTTCATCAGAGAAATTTTTTCCCTTAAGAATAGAGAGGAAAGTATGGCTATGAAAATCACGTTCGTGTTTATTAGCACGGCGGAACTTGACGCAGTCGTGTATTTTATTCCTGTAAACTGAAAGAGATACAGCAGGGTCACGCCTGTGAGTGCCAGAACGATAAGAGCGGGAAACTCCCTCAACGGCATTCTGACCTTTTTCTTTTTCAAAAGCAACGCAATGAGCATGAAGGGGGATGCAACCGCAAAACGGAGAAAAGCAATCTGAACAGGAGAAAGCTCCTTGACCCCTATCTTTACTGCAATGAAAGAGCCGGCCCATATGAGGGCGACAAACGGAATGATGACATCATACCTCCTCATTTTTACGAACCGATATTGAATATGGTTACCTCCCTTCTATCTTCGCAAACTTTTTCCCCGTACATTTTTACCTCGATAACATGTTTGCCCGCCACTTTTTCATCCCATAGCCACTGGTAGGGCTGGCTGTCCACCGTTTTCTTCAGAATGCCGTCAACATAAAACTCCACTTTATCAAAACAGGAGCCGCCAGCCTCTGCCGTAATCTTGCCCAGGATTACAGTATTTCCGGAGAAAGTGGGTATTATTTCTCTGTCATTTAAATACAGATAGCCCTCCGCCGGCCTTTTAATCCCCCCGATACGGATATGTATCACGGGAGAATACCACCATAAACGCCCTTCTATTTTTTCCACTCCATCCGTACCATTGATCACTTCGTGGTAGGAGCTGTTTGTCCTTTCTTTAATGATTCTCAGATATGGCTGGGCACCGTAAATTTCAGGCGCCACTGCCTTTGCATATACCTGGTCTACCTGCGCTTTCGCAACCACGTATATGTCGGTCGCACCTTCAGGCAGGGTTATTTCTTCCTCCCATATTTTCCCATGGGTTTTTCCGTCAGCAGCATTATCCCATCCTGTTCCGCCGACATATTGCCCCTCAAAATCGTTATGGTCCTGTCCGAAGAAAGCGGAGTTGTTTATTGCATCGGGGTCTGTGCCCCACTGAATGGAAGTGTGATCAACAACCATGCTGCCGTTCACCTGCCATCTCAGGGTGATTTTGTTTTCTGCGGCAATCTCCGGCGGATTTATCCATCTCACATACGGTTGTGCCAGATCAATTTGATGCAGGAGAAATCGCCTGACCTCCGTTCCATATCCCGGCAGGTTGTCATTCCCGAATTTCCATTCAGACGGATTTTTTATGACCGAAAGCTCGGGAGAAATCCAGAATATTCCTGCTCCAGGATAGCCCTCTTCGCTTTTCACAAATTCTCTCTCCGCAGGATTTTTTTCAACATCAGAGCCGTACGCCCATGCCGCAATTGCCCCTGCTGCTTCATAGCCCACGGTTGTGGGAATCGTCCCGATGTTGTTGGCATTAAGCTCTCCGCCAAAATTCCCCATATAGGAGCCAAGACGCAGACACGCAGCATCATAGAAATAAAAGTCAGGAGGAGCATAATAATACTCTTTGCCTGACAGAGGGCTTGTTGCTTTCACATTTTTATGGGTCGAAGACCACGGATAGAGAAGCATCCTTGCACCGCCGTGAAAATCCGTCCCTATCCTGATGAGATGATGGTCCACAAACTCCCTCAGGGTTTTTCCGTTCACGCTGCCCCAGCATTCAGGCGGGCCGAATCTGCCTGGTCCGTCGTAATCTGCCTCTCTATTCAAATCCCAGTTGTGAATGTCTGTCCGCTGGTTGTGGTCAAAGCCATAGGGATTCTGGCTTACTGCCAGATATATCTCGCGGTGGTCAATAAGCCATTTCAGCCAATCATTGTTTTTTTCGAAGGCGTTTCTCATCAGCCAGTCGGCAAACCAGTACATGCCCACCGTCCCGGCGGTCTCGTCTCCGTGAGGGCTGCCAAGGAAAAGCACCTCCGGTTTATGAAGGCCTCCGCTCTCGTTTGTTATGCGCACGTAATAGATATCATAATCGCCCGCTTTGCCGGTGCCATACATTTCATTTGCCTTGAATACTTCGATATAGCCAGGATACTTCTCCTCCAGATTTTTGTACCATGAAACAAGCTGGGCGTAGCTGTCGGGTTTGTAATACCAGCTTGCAGCGGTTGCATTAACTGATGAATGGGAAATAAATGCAAAGTTTACGGAGATGAATACAAAAAGCACCGCAAAAGCGAATATTTTCTTTTTCATGGCATGTAATGCGCAAAAAACACTTAAATATTGCTGGCTAAAACCTTTTTAAAGGATGAGCGTATACCCATCTAAGGTGATTCATTGGGCAATGTAAGACCTACATACATAAAACGGATGGCAATAAAGCTGGTTGACCAGCTTCCGGACCAGTTCTCGGATGACTTCAATGCTAATAAGCGTGCGATAGAGGAATATACGAATATAGATAGCAAGATTATGAGAAACCGCATAGCGGGATATATTGCAAAATTGCTTGAAAATAAGAAAGGCAAAAATGAAATCCTGGAAGAAAATTGAGAATGCAATTAATTCGTTAAAAGAAGGAAAATTTGTTCTCATATATGATGCCGACGGGAGGGAGGAAGAAACCGATTTTATCATAGGAGCGGAATTTGTCGACGAAGGAAGCATATACCGCATGAGGCATGACGGCGGCGGTCTGATTTTTTTGATGATTCATAATGACATAGGGCGCAAATTAGGGCTGCCCTATCTTGCTGACGTTTTTTATAAAAGCGCATCCAAATGGCCCGTACTCAAAGAGCTCATACCAAATGATATACCATATGACACAAAATCATCTTTTTCTGTCACAATAAACCACAGAAAGACATTTACTGGAGTAACAGATAAAGACAGGGCGATGACAATGCGCGAGTTCGCAAAACTTGCTGCCCGCATAAAAGATATGGATGAGGTCGAGGCACAGCGAATATTTGGGGAGAATTTCAGAGCGCCTGGCCATGTTCCGATATGCATGGCATCTGATGAACTGCTTAAAAGCAGAAGAGGACATACGGAGCTTTCTGTGGCGCTTGCAGTCATGGCAGGCATAACGCCGGTTACTGCAGGATGCGAGATGATGGATTATGGGCATAGCCTGCTAAAAAAAGATGCCATGGTTTACGCCGAGAAAAATAACCTTGTATTTTTGGAGGGAAACGACATAGTGGAGGCTTGGGAAGAATGGCAAGAGTGATGGCGACAGGCGTCTTCGACCTGCTCCACATCGGCCATCTGCATTATCTTAAAGAGGCAAAAAAGTTTGGGGATGAGCTTGTTGTTGTAATCGCAACTGATGAGACAGTGAGAAAAAGGAAGCATAACCCCATCATACCGCAGGAGATGAGAAGGGAGCTGGTGGAGGCGCTGAAGCCGGTGGACAAAGCGGTCATAGGCCGTACCGATGATCCGCTCAAAATAGTCGAGGAGATAAAGCCAGATATCATAGCCCTCGGATATGATCAGAATGCGGGAGATCTGGAAAAGAGGTTGAAAGAGAGAGGCATAAATGCAAAAGTGGTGAGATGCAGCAAATACAGCGACTATGACCTCAACGGCACACGCAAGATAATAAAAAAGATAGAGGAAAAGATACAAAAAGATGAGCTGTATAAAGGTACAGAATGAAAAAAATAGGAATTGCTGACACAACCTTCGCAAGATATGACATGGGAGGCGCTGCAATAGACGAATTGAAAAAAAATTCTTCTGGAATAAAAATAGAGAGATACACAGTTCCGGGCATCAAAGATTTGCCAGTAGCTGCAAAAAAATTGCTTGATGGAGGATGCGACATCGTCATGGCTCTGGGGATGCCGGGCGCCCAGCCCATAGATAAGCAATGCGCCCATGAAGCGTCGCTGGGTCTGATAGCAGTGCAGTTGATGACAGACAAACATATCATGGAAGTTTTTGTTCATGAGGACGAGGCAAAAGATGACAAAGAGCTGAAATGGCTTGCGGATAGAAGGGCAAGAGAGCATGCATTGAATGTAATTGCCCTGCTGTTCCATCCAGAAAAGCTGACAGAAAAGGCAGGGACAGGGCAGCGCCAGGGATTTGATGATGCACCTCCGCTCGATTGAAAATGTGCGAGAGAGAAGTGGAGATAATCAGGAGCAGAAAGAGAAAAAAGACCGTTCAGGCAAGGGAAGTAAATGGCAAAATATATGTTTATCTGCCTGCGGGCATGAGCAGGGAGGAAGAGAAAAAGTATGTTGATGAGCTTGTAAAGAAAGTGGAGGAACGT
The DNA here is from genome assembly GCA_021159125.1 of Thermoplasmata archaeon. Lineage (GTDB taxonomy): Archaea > Thermoplasmatota > E2 > UBA202 > DSCA01 > VBQP01. Next base: position 14,527 of record JAGGSL010000151.1, on the reverse strand, counting down.
AAGAGAAGGCAAAAGCTCAACAGCGATGACTCCCTTTATAAACGAGCTCAGGAACTTAATAAAAAGTATTTTGGCGGAAAACTGGAATTCGAGATAAAATATGTCACCAATCAGGGCCGTAGGTTTGGAAGCTGCACTCCCGAAGATAAAAAAATAAGGATATCTGACCGGCTTGCGGATATGCCCCCGTGGGTTAGAGATTATGTTATAGTGCATGAGCTTGCGCACCTCATACAGCCCGACCATTCAAAAAAATTCTGGGAACTGGTGAACAGATACAGATATGCTGAGAGAGCAAGAGGTTATTTAATGGCTGTCGGTATGGAATCGGATGACGAGGCAGAGAAATGAAATATCATTGCAGTTAAACTTTTATAGAATCTAGGGCTATAAAACCATGGCAGATATTAAAGATATGCTAAGAATAGCAATAAAATCTGAAGTAGAGGCGGCGGAAAATTATGGAAAAGCGGCAGAGCAAACAAAAATATTTTTGCTGAAGGACAAATTCAAGTTTTTACAGAAGGAAGAGTTGGGCCATAAAAATCTGCTTGAGAAACTTTTCAAGATGAAATTCCCTGATGAAGAAATTGTTTTGCCAGACGATAGCGAAATGCCATTTCCACCATTTGAAGTTAAAGACGATATGGAGCTTTCGGAAATATTGAAAAATGCGATGGAGACGGAGAAGGTTGCATCTGACTTTTACAAGGAGATGGAGCAAGCAGCCGAAGAAGAAAACGAAAAGGCAATGGCAAGATATCTCTCAAGCATGGAGGAAAGCCACTATTATTTGCTTAAAAGTGAACTTGAGATTGCATATAACTTCGAATTATACGACGAAGTCCATGATATGATGCATGTCGGACCATAGGAATTACAGAATTTCCTATCTATTTCTTACTCGCTTTTTTAATTCTACGGGCTTTTCGGCAATACTATCAGTAATGGCAACACTAAATACCTCATGCATGATGATAGTTATATATCAAAATGATATTTCATGGCAATGAAAGATAAGGAAGTAATGCCGGTTTTATTTATGGGGCTGCTTTTTCTTGCCGCCCAGCTTATTGCTCTTGCTGCGACAAATCCGTTTCATGAAGCTGGGGTGAAGGCATTCGAAAATCCCAATGATCCAACGAACGTGCTCCAGATTATTTTGGTTGTTATAGTATTTACTGCATTCATTCTTTTAATTGCGAGATACAGGAAAAATTTTGTGAAGTACATAATATTGTTCGTGTTTTTCATGTCAATATATTATATACTCCAGGCATTTTTTTTGATTGCCATCCCGTCCGTTTCTTTTCTTTTGTCGCTGGCAGTGGCGGTTCTTGCCATAATATTGCTGATGAAATATCCGGAGTGGTATGTAGTTGATGCCATGGGCGTAATGATGGCAGGGGGCATCATAGCAATATTTGGCTCCTCTCTTTCGATACCGCTCATCTTAACATTGCTTTCGGTGCTTGCCGTATATGATGCTATCTCCGTTTACAAAACAAAGCACATGATAAGCCTTGCAGATACCGTCGTTGGAGAAAGCCTGCCATTGCTCATGGTTGTACCAAAAAAGCGCAAATATTCCTTTTTGAAAGAGAAGGGACTTGGAGAAGAGAGGGATGCTCTTTTCATGGGACTCGGCGATGTCATCATCCCCGGCATGCTTGCATCTGCCTCATACTTCTCAGGAAGTCTTTATGTTGCCATAGCAGCAATTGCCGGCTCGCTCGCAGGTTTTTTCATAATGATGTTTATGGCAGCAAAAGGGAACCCGCAGGCAGGACTGCCGCCACTTAACGGAGGGGCTATAATCGGCTATTTGATTTCCAGCTACCTGATATATGGAAAATTGATTGGCTTTTGATTTACATTAAACGATAGCCACAATCTCTGCAATATATTCCCTTATCTCTCACAAGTTTTCCACCGCATTTGGGGCATTTCATGTCTTTCAGAAGATATGAGAGCCATGCCTCCCTCACTTCCGGCACATCTGCCTTCTTTACCCTTTCAAAAGCTTCCCTCTGCTTTTCGTCTGTTATCATCCTCTCAAGCACATTGAAGTTAATGGCAGGAGCAACTTTCTCCTCCTTTTTGATGAAGAAGGAGAGGGCTATTCCTGAAACAAGTCCCCCTATATGGGCGAGATGAGCCACCCCGTCGGACATGCTGCTCAGAGCATACAAACTTTCTATGGATGCGAACATTATTGTGGCGACTATTACAGGCATTCTTACAAACAGCATTATCGGCAATGGAATGGGCATCACGACCTTATCTCTTGGATAAAGGGAGGCGAATGCTCCAAAAATTCCGAAGATTGCACCTGAGGCACCCACAAGCATTGTGTTGCTTCCCCAGTTGAATATGGAGAAGAATATTGCTCCAAAAATTCCTGAAATGAAATACACGGCAGCAAATTTTCTGCTTCCCACTCTCTGCTCGAAGGGAATTCCTATCAGCAGAAATATGAGCATGTTCATCAATATATGGAATATGTCAGCGTGAATGAACATGGATGTGAATAGGGTGTAGAGGCGAGATACGCCATTCAGGTACGCAGGTCTGAAAGCCAGATCGGAAAATATGGGGGAATACACGGTGGAAAAATGATGGGAAGTGAAGATAAGCATGAAGAAAATTACGAAATTTATGACAACAATCATCTGGGAAATGAGAATTCTTTTCCTTGCCGCGTAAGCAAGACCCAGCAACATGATTACAATGGAGATGATGGAAAGTACATTCATTTTCTCCTCCAGTGGAGATATATCATAAAGAAGGCGATTGAGAAAACAGCGATTATTGCAATGGTATCTGTATAACTTTCGTAATCCATGCCCATATTTTTCTCCTCCTTAGAAAGATTCCAATCATAGTTAAATATTTTTGTAAAATATTCCGCGACTTCTCCATTATCCACAATTACTCCCACCTCCCTGTTGTTTCTAACCGAGTTTTCATTCCAGTTTATTGAGGAAACAAGAGTTTTTCTCCCGTCTATAACCATGCCTTTATTGTGCACATTTGTGAAATAAGACCAGTTTGAGTAAACAAATTTTACCTCTATTCCATTATTGCGGAGGTAAATGGCTGTTTCTTCATTCATTCTATCGGTTGATTCATAAGAGGGGTTGTAGTTCATTATAACCTTTACCCTAACGCCATTTTTACTTTTATTGACAAGCCCTTTTAAAAAAGGATTTATTCCGTTCCAGTTTTTTTGTATGTAAAGCTGCTCCACCAAAATGCTTTTTGTTGCCGAATTTATAAGCTTGCATATCTCGTCCTCTGCATTATCGGGCGAGAGAATGATGGTGAAATTGCACGTGCTGTTTACCTTTTCTGCAGAAAATGCAGCATCATATATCCCTTCCGGCACGCTATCATCAATCACAAAATCAGGAGAAGGGCTGCCATACAGAAAATCCGAAGAGTTAAACGGCACAACATCCTCATATTTTATGTCTTTCTCAAAAACTTCCAGCAGAAAACCGGCAAGGCTTTTGTTTTTAACGGCAATGCCCCACTCCCTGTTCCCGAAGGTACTGGAAGCAGGCACACCTGTCTTCCCCCAGTTTGCAGATTGAATTATGGCTGTTGAGTTGTCTATTATTGCATACTTTGCGTGGTCAAATGCATAGCGGCGATATCTGCCTTCTTCCTCATCCCCAGCCATATAAAACACCTTTCCTCCGTGTGCATCAATCCTGCTTGCAACATATCTTTCCGCCATGGATAGCCCGCCCGCAGGCTGCCCTTCCAGGAGTAAAGTCACAGATATGTTCCTGTCGAGCGCACGGCATATGGCGTCGCAAAGCTGCGGGTTTGTGAACTCATACAAATTCAGATATATGGAGTTATGCGCTTTTTCAATCTCGGAAGAAATCGCGCTGAAAGAGCAGTCGGGAGAGGAAAAAAGAGTTAAATTTCCTTTGATTTGAATATGAAATGGCGAAAAATTGGACTGACCGATTATGTATGTCCTGTTTTGCTCCCAGTCGCTGCTGGAGTTTGTATCAATAAATGTGCCGTTGAATTTTCTTTTGATGATTTCGCCCATTCCTGCTTTCTTTACGGCTTTCCCGTTCCATCCGTCGCTGAAGTTTTTATTTCCATAAACGACCGTATCAATGGTGTGATTGTAAAGGTCCTTCAGGCATATGACTCCCCCCTCATTGGAAAGTATGAAAGAACCCTTTCTCTCAAGGTCAGGAGTTGATGAGCAATCATAATACTCAAAATCTGCATTTTTTCCTGTTTCCATGAAAAAAGAAGACGCATTCTGAGTCACGCATATAGTCTGATTTCCTTCGACAAACATGTTGGGGAAAATTATTTTTGTTTGTTTGTCCGCTCTCTTCCAGGGGTCTTTTGTGAGATACCAGCCGTATATGTTTATTTTCTTGGGCGTGGGATTGTGAATGCATATGTATTCATTATTTCTGTTCGGGTAAGCATGGTAGTACACTTCAGTTATGAGCATCTTTTTTTCCGCCTTTCCTGGTGAAGTATCAAAAATTTTTATTGAAGTGCTGCAGTAATTGTTGCTGGCATTTCCGTCATTTATGTCTATGAATGCTATTATTTTGTGCTCCCCGACAAACCCTTTTGTGTCCCACGAAACAGAAGGAATTCTGTAAACGTTTATGGAGTCGTAATGCCTCTTCCCTATGAGATTGCCATCTTTTATTTCATCATGGTAAAAGTAAATTGTAAAGGGCGGAACTTTACCATTGCTTAAGTTATCAACCCTTGCCTTTATTTTTACAATCTCGCCCTCTCCTGCGCATTGACCTGCCTTCACCCACCTCAAACCTATGTCCATCTTCCCTTCATCTGATTGGGAGATGGGAAGGCTGGCCATGAGGAGGATAGCAACGGTAGCTGCTGCAATAACCCTCATGATATCAATAAAGCGGGCCCGAGGGGATTCGAACCCCTGATCTACAGCTTAGGAGGCTGTCGCCCTGTCCTGGCTAGGCTACGAGCCCTTGTCTCCCGTAATGGATTATTGTTTATTAAGGATTCTGGTGAATCTGCAGATAGAGCATACAGATGATATCTGTTGGAGTGGATAATAGAATTGTTTATTCCAATCAGGGACATTTATATATGGTGAGGAGATAGAATAATTTGATGGCTGGCAGGAGATCAAATCCCATCTCAGAACTTACACGCACTCTGGGAATTGGCAGCACATACTGGATTCGCATGGTGGTTTATGCCATGTTTGCGCTCTTTGTTCTGTTTTTCGTGATGGTGGTATGGATTTTGCTGTCATGATGTTTGATTCCCCCGCCTTTGGATATACAAAGCATATGTTTATAAATTGTATATAAAATTTTCGATTAATTTATATTTGATATCGCATTGTTTAATTTTGGGAGGTAAAAATGAAAAGAAAAATATTTGTAATGGGTGTTGTACTGTCTTTTGTGGCAGCAGTTTTTATTCCTGCCATAAGCGGCAATGATGCGGATTTTTCTGCAAAAACAGTTAGAACCAAGGATATGGAATCAAACTCATATGGCCTGCACTGGTCTATCGAAACACCAGATTACAAAGGTGATGTGGGGAGATATACTTCAATTGCTCTTGACTCAAATGACAATCCCCACATAAGCTACTGTGACATAGGAAATTATGATCTGAAATACGCATACTGGGACGGAAGCCAGTGGAAAACCGAAACGGTGGATTCCCAGGGTTCGGTCGGCATACCAACATCGATCGCTCTGGACTCAAAAGGATATCCTCACATTGCATACTTCAATTATGTCAGGAAACACCTGAAATATGCATATTATGACGGCAGTCAGTGGAACATCGAAACAATCGATCCTGACGAGAGATTTCTCAGCCACCTTGCCATAACACTTGATGGAAATGACAACCCATATATTGCATGCTGCGGCTATTTCGAAAACAGCGGGTTGAAATATGTCTATAATGACGGCAGCGAATGGCATGTTGAGACAGTCGATACGGGGGAAGGCATCGGATGGTTCAGCGTTGGTGCGGGCTCGATTATTCTGAAGGATGGAAAACCGTGCATTGCATACAGCGACGGGGATATGCTGAAATATGCATATTATGACGGTTCTGAGTGGAATATAGAAGTGATAACAACAGAAGGCGGGGAGGTAAGGTATCCGTCAATGGAAATGAATTCTCAGGGCAACCCGTGCATATGCTACGAAGAAGAAAAGGGCATTGACCTGAAATATGCATATTATGACGGTTCTCAGTGGAATATAGAAACTGCGGTATCGGAAGGATATGTTGGAGGTTCATGTGCGCTTGCCCTGGACTCAAAAGATAATCCTCATATTGCCTGCTACAGGACATCGGATTTGAATGAAACAGACAGGGACCAGATGTACGTTTACTGGGATGGCAGCAAATGGAATGAAGAAGTCATTGAATCTGAGGGATATGTGGGCGGATGCTGCGACATAGCCATCGATTCCCATGACAATCCTGTTATAAGCTACTGTTACTGGCAGCATTTTGATTTGAAGTGTGCAAGAAAAACAGCCAACAACCCACCTGACAAGCCAGATACACCGCAGGGCCAGAAAATCGGATTTACAGACCATAACTATACATATTCCAGTTCCACGACCGACAAGGATGACGACCAGGTGTATTACATGTTTGACTGGGGAGATGGAAGCGTAAGCGACTGGCTGGGCCCGTATAATCCCGGAGATAAGGTTAAAGTTTCCCACAGCTGGGAGAAGAACGGAACATACTCCATTATGGTGAAAGCAAAGGACATTCATTATTCGGAAAGCAACTGGTCAGACCCGCTGGCTGTGTCCATGCCAAAAGTATTTTCATTTGATTTCTGGAACAACTTTAGAGGGATGAGATGGCTTGCACGGATATTTGACAGATGGTTTGAGGGACTGCCAGCATCTGCCCTCTGACTCTCTCTTTTATGCAACGTAACTGCCTTTAAAATTTTAAAATAATAGCGGGGCACCGGCCCCATTGGGTAAAGATTATACTTAAATAAGCTCTTGCTGTAATCGAGATTGACTCTCAATATCTACTTCTGTGCTTGTTAAAGCATTCCCTGCAATAAACAGGTCTTCCTTCTGTTGGTTTGAACGGCACTTCGGTTTCTTTTCCGCAGTCAGCACAAATTGCTTTGTGCATTTCTCTTGGCGGTCTGTTGAATCCGTTGCCATTTCTTCTTTCTCCGTACATTATTTATACCTTTGCCCGCCGAAGCGGGATGATGGAGTAAGCCCCCATCCTACTTATACTTTGGGGAAAAAAGAGGGAACACTCGCAGGGATTATGAAAAAATCAATCATGCAGTAAATTTATAATAAGTTCATCGATTATTATGTGATTGATATGGGGAGGAAAGAGGAGGAAGAAGAACTACCAGCTTGGGCAGTATTACTTGTTTTATTTGTTGCAGCAATAGCAATAATATGGGCATCAGTACCCCACATATATCTTTACCTATCCCTGATAATAATTGTTTTGGTATTTATCATAGCAACTTATTATGCATATACAAAGAAAAATATCTTTTTGCCCACTGCACTGACCAAGTACATATGGAACTGGTATAAGAGAGAGTATAGAGAACGGGAGAAAAGAGAAGGGAAAGCATCAAGAAAGAGAAGTGTAGTTCCACCTCTTTCATCAGAAGAGAGATATAGATTAATCCATGATGTCGCCCATCATAGATGTGAATTTCCAGGATGCAATATTGAATATGGTTTAGAGGTTCATCACATCATACCAAGGTCTGAGGGAGGGAGTAATAAGCAGAGTAATCTGATTGTTTTATGTCCTACCCACCATAGAATGGCTCACAGAGGTAGCATTCCGAGAGATGAACTAAAATATATTGTTAAGAAGAGGAAATCCTCAAAATAATGAATCTTTACACATTGACCACATTTCTATTTCCGCCGAAATCCCCCATATTTAAATAACATGCTTGGTTTTTAATCATGGTCAAGTGCGAGTTCTGTCTGAACTATAATGGCATAAGCTGCATCGAGCCTTTGGGCGTGAAATACAAGCAACCAATAACAGAGCCATTCGAGGAAATCGACTGTCCTGCATATCTGGAGAAGGGCGTTGCCGGGCTTGCGGGAATGAAAGGATTTTGACAAATAAAAACATGATAAAAACATTTATAAACAAATTATTCTTCTTTTAAGATAGACCTGGGGAGGAATTTATGAAAAAATGTCCCGAATGCGGTGGGGAGATGATATGCCACGTCTTCAAAGGACGGGTGTATTATCTGTGCGAGAGATGCAATAGGGAAATGGTTATTTCCGAAATCGCAGCTTTGCCGTAATTATTTCCTTTTCTCTTGCTTTGGCTTTCTTACAATCATAACAGGACAGGGAGCATGGTGCAGCACTTTTTCGGATACGCTGCCAATCAAAATTCTGTCCAGAGCTGTCATGCCTTTGCTTCCCATAACAATCAAATCATTCTTTTTCGCTTCCTTAATAATTTCCTCATCAGGAATTCCCTCTACCAGCTTCTTTATCACTCTAACGCCTCTCTTGCTCCCCATCTTTTCCACTTTGTCAAGAATGGAAAGTGCCTCCTTATCCAGCAATTTGTCTATGTTGAAATAAAGCACGTCATCCGGGGCGGGAAAGCGGGCGAAGACTGAGGTATCCTTCACATACATTGCCACAACATCCAAACCTATATGCTCTGCAAGGAAAATGGCTTTTTTAGCTGCGTATTTTGCCTCCTCAGAGCCATCCACCGGAGCTATTATTCTCCTGAATTCTTTTGCCATGAATATATATTGCAAACCCACATTTAAGCTTTTATAGCTCTGCTTCCTCTCTCAGAGTTTCTGCCAGATCTGTTTTCTCCCATGTGAAATCAGGGTCATCTCTTCCGAAGTGACCGTAGCATGTGGTCTTGCGATATATGGGTCTGAGAAGGTCAAGCTGCTCTATTATGCCTTTGGGCGATAAATTGAAATGCTTTTTAGCCAGCTCAACCATCGCCTCATTCGTGAGTTTTCCGGTTCCGAAAGAATCTACCATCACGGAAAGCGGCTCTGTTATTCCTATGACATATGCAAGCTGAACCTCGCATTTCTTGCATATTCCGGCAGCAACAAAATTTTTTGCTATGTAACGTGCCATATAAGCAGCTGACTTATCCACCTTTGTCGGGTCTTTGCCTGAAAACGCCCCGCCTCCGTGGCTGACCGCCCCCCCATAAGTATCTGCGATTATCTTCCTTCCTGTCATGCCGCAGTCCGCTACAGGCCCGCCCTGCACAAATCTTCCCGTGTTGTTTATGTAGTATTTCGTATCTTCTCTTACCCACTCGCTGCAGACAGGCTCTATCACTTCCTCTTTTATATCCTTCCTGAGTTTCTCGATACCCACATCAGGGTCGTGCTGGGCAGCAACCACAATCGAGGTTGCATATTCCGGCTCCCCGTTTTTGTAATGAATGGTGACCTGGGTTTTGCCGTCAGGGCGCAGGTACGGCAGCGTGCCGTCTTTTCTTACATCTGCCAGCCTCTTCGCAAGCTTGTTTGCAAGGACTATTGTCAATGGCATGAATTCGGATGTTTCATTTGTCGCATAGCCGGACATCATGCCCTGGTCTCCTGCCCCTATCTCATTTCCCTTGTTCACGCCCTGTGCAATATCGGGGGACTGACTGTGTATGCTTGTTAGAACGCCGACGGTATTATAATCAAAGCCATATTCCGGCTTATCATATCCAATATCTCTTATAACTGAACGGGCGATTTTTGGTATGTTTACATAGGCGGAGGTAGTTATCTCACCGCTTACAATAACAAATCCCATCCCGGCCATTGTTTCGCATGCCACCCTCGCGTGTTTATCCTGCTTCAGAATTTCATCAAGGACAGCATCAGATATAGCATCGCATACTTTATCGGGATGTCCCTCTGCCATCGCTTCTGATGTGAACACAAAGTTTCCTCTTTTCATGACTACCGAATGAAGTTGATAAATATTAATCTAATGGTGGCAGAAAAGCAAATCATTTTAATATTCCCATGGGTTTTTCCGTGAGGAGATGAAGAAGTCCATACGGTGCCCCAAATGCGGATACAATATGACCGCCGAGGGCAGTCCCGGTGAGACAAAATACCTCGTATGCCCGAACTGCGGCTCGAAGGGCAGGTTCACATTTCCGGCGTATGAAGATTTCAGAATCCCGGAAGAAAAGAAAGAAAGGCCGTTGGGCGTCACGATTCTTGCGGCATTTCAGATAATCGGAGTGATTTCCGCCATCTTTTCGTTGGTACTGGTTTCGAAATTTTCCGGCAGATACACGGGTTTGATAGAGGAGATTGCAGGTTTCCCGTTGATTGTATTCCTGGCCGTATACTCCGTGGTGCTCATACCTGTATCCATCGTGCTTGCATACGGATTATTGAAGGGAGAGGAATGGGCAAGGTTAACTTCGGTATGGTTTCAAATAACCTCCATAATCTCATCGATTTTAAGTTTCAACCTATTCGGTGTAATAATCCCTCTCGTTATCGTCTATTACCTGCGTAAGCCCCGCGTGAAAGATTATTTTGAATCGGAAAGGGGCATCAAAATCAGCACAAAAGCCGTGATTGCCGCAGTGGTCATCATCCTGCTTGTATTCAACGGTTATATCGGCCTGATGATTAATCCTATAAGTATCTCTGGGGGGCTTAGCAGAGTATACAGTGAGAGGTATTACGGGACATGGGAAAATGAGACACAGAACATAGAAATCACTTTTTACTCCAACAGATCGTTTTTTATTGAAAATAGAACTTCTTCATACTGGGGAAAATGGAGCACAGAATGGCCTTTGTTTTTAAAATTGAAATGGGCGGAAGGAGAAGGCAGATACGCATCCTTCTTCTTGGATAGTAATGCCATACGACTTGTGCAGGAATCCGGGCAATCCGGATTTTTCAGCCTCATAGAACTCAAAAAGAAGTCAGAGGTATGAAAAGTATGCAGGGGGCGAGATTTGAACTCGCGGACCTCTACAGGACAAGGCCCTCAACCTTGCGCCGTTGACCTGGCTTGGCTACCCCTGCGTAGGGTAATAGCGAATTACAATGGTGTTTAAAAAATTAATCTATTCTTTCTCAGGAATATTACAAGGAATGCTGCCATCAGAACAATGAATTCAAAGCCAGGGGTGTCTTTCTTATCTTTAACGACTATTGTCTTTTCTATTGAAGCACTTCCTCCTGCATCATCAAAAACTGTAAGATTTACTTTGTATGTCCCTCCATTTTTGTATTTGTGGACAGGCGCCTTAGAATTTGAAAACTTCCCGTCTCCAAAACTCCATTTCCAGGAAACAATGCTTCCGTCAACATCATACGAGGCGTCTTTAAATTCCACATCCTTCCCTGCCTCAGGTTCTTCAGGGCTCCATGAAAAATTTGCCTCAGGGGGTATATTCTTCAAACTGTAACTTGTGGTATAAAAATCTCTATCTCTCGAAACAGCATTCATGTCAACTATTTTTGTTATTACGGAATAACCTGTTGCAAAAATGCCGCCATCAACGTAAACATCCCACGCCTCATCTTCCAGCCCGCCATTATATTCCATGTCTCTGATAAATTTCCCATTCCATGCATATTCCAGTATCAGATAATCAACATCTTTGCTGCTCTCGTTGTAAACAGAGCCCGCAACAAACACATTTCCATTTTTATCAAGGCATATGGAATGCCCCGCACTTTTTTCTCCGTAGGTTGAGGATTGCAGAGCATTGCCATTCATATCGCACTTCACCACAGACATGTTGTCATATGAAAGAAGGAGATATATTGAATTGCCAGCCGCCACATCCTCAATAACCCCTTTTCCGTAACTCCTATTCCATATTATATTGCCATTGTTATCCATTTTGAAGAGCCTGCTCTCATTGCCATAACATCCTGCGGCAAAAATTGAATCGTTATGGACGCATATGCCCATAATCCTGCCGTCTACGGTGACATTCCATTCAATGCTGCCGTCTATGCTGCATTTAATGATGTGAGATTCCTGCTCGCTCCTCCCTTCCGAAATCCCTGAGATATGACATCTTTTCCATCCAATGCAATATCTGTCACGGTGTTCGCCTTTCCCCATTCTTTTTCCCATATCAAATTTCCATCTGCATCATACCTGTAAATGTTGAATGTCCCGTTTGTGCATGCAAGAATTAAACCGCCTTCTACAAACAAGATGGCTACATTTCTCAAACTTCTGTTCCATATCTGGGCTTTTACCTCCCTATCCCACAAAAATCTGCCCTCCTCTGAGTATTTGAGAAGATAGTACGCATCGGAAACGCCTAAGGAGATACCGGCAACAAAGACGGAATTATTGCCGTAAGCTATGCTCCTTCCCTCGTCAAAACCCAATCCGCTGTATGTCCTGTCCCAGTTTTTTACGAAGTTATCAGCAGAAACTGAACTGAAAGTGAGAATAAAAAGTGATAATGCAATCAGGACATATTTGTAACCCATAGAGATAAAACTGCTGTTTCTATTTCAAACTTTTGATTGCAGTGCTGTAGTCGCCACTTTTAAAAACCGCCGAGCCTGCAACAATCACATCTGCTCCCGCCTCTTTCACCGCCGCAACGTTTTCCGGATTTATGCCCCCGTCAACCTGAAGATAGATATCTCTGCTGCCTATCATTTTCCTCGCTTCTTTTATTTTTGGCAGCACCTCTTCCATGAATTTTTGCCCCCCGAAGCCGGGATTGACTGTCATTACAAGGAGCATGTCTATGCTGTCTATTACGTCGGCGATGGCACTCAGCGGTGTTGATGGCCTGACAGCTATGCCGGCTCTGCACTTTTTCTTGATTGCATCGATTGTGCCGGCAACATTCCCGCATTCTGCATGAATAGTGATAAAATCTGCCCCTGCTTCTGCAAACGCATCCACATATTTCCAGGGCTCAGCTATCATAAGGTGCACATCGAAGGTAAGATCTGTCACAGGCCGTATGCTCTTCACGACCACTGGGCCAATGGTTATATTCGGAACAAAATGTCCGTCCATCACGTCAATATGAATCCAGTCAGCCCCTGCCCTCTCCACTGCCTTTATCTCCTCGCCCAATCTTGAAAAATCGGCCGATAGAATAGAGGGAGCAACAAGCACCATAGGGATAAAAGCCACAGCGATTTTAATAGTTTGTGCAAAGCAAATATGGATACTGGCAATGATGCCCTCAAAACTTTCCTCTTCTTATTCTTTCTTTCAGTATTTTATCATCCATAAACTCCGCAATTTTCATAGCCTCTTCTTTCATTCCATCATAAATTAAATCATTTGCAAGGGATATGTACACCGCCCCCTTCACGTCCTCATCTTCTATCCCATCTATAAAATTCAGCGCATCCTCGGATTTTCCAATTTCAATCATAGTTCTTGCAATTAAAGAGCATGCCTCTTCCCTTTCAAAATCTTCTAATTTTTTTGAAATTTCTACAGCCTTGTTTAGCATGTCTGCATATCTCTCATCTCCATTCTCAAACATTGCATTAGAAATTAATGCGAGAGACATTGTCTTCTCCATTCCCTCTTCGATTCCCTCCGAAATTTTTACCATCTCATTTATTAGTTTTGATGCTTCCTGCTCTTTTCCAAACTTTGACATGATGGAAGTAATTTTGGAAAATCCGCTTACTGCCTCATAATTATGCATCACCCCCCTCCCCACTTTAGCAACTTCTTCAAGCAAATCAGCATCTGCCCTTTCATATGCAATATCAGACATCAGCCATAATTTATCATATCCATTCTCTATCTTTTCAATTAGTTTCATGGAATCATCCACCCTCCCAAGTTCTATCATTATCTGTCCAATTAAATAAAAAGCAATAGCGGCATTCTCTTCGTTCATATTTTCTGCCACATTTTCTGCATGCTTTAGCAAATCAGATGCTTTATTGCTGTCTCCAATTAAAACAAAAGCATGTACAAGAGTTTTTATCGAGAGGAATTTTCCAATTAGGTCGTTCCTGATTTCATCCACTGCTTTTTCAGCCTCCTTCAGTACCTCCTTTGCTTCCTCAATTTTGTTTTTAGTAATCAGCATATCAGAAATTCTTGTCATGGCATACACTTTTTCCGAGTTATCCGTTATGCTGCGTGCTATCTCTACCGCCTTTTTCACTTCTCCTGCAATTGCCATTGTAAATGAAACTTTGCCGATGGCAAGCAATTGGAAAAGTTCCTCGTCTATTTCCTTTGCTGTTTCGAGGGCATCATTCAGCAACAATATGGCATTTTTCTTCCTGCCCTCATAAATCATCGCCTCGGCAATCATGCACAGCATCATTGCCTTCTCCTGTTTGTCTTTCACACTTTCTGCTTTCTTAATTGCTTCTTCAAATTTGTTTTCGTTTACCAATTTTCTTATCACAAAATATTCTTTCATTTTTTTCACCTCTAAATTTTTATCTTAAAATATTGACTCACAACATTCTTGAATTTGGTTTAGAATGGAAGTGTAATTT
>JAGGSL010000054.1 GCA_021159125.1 Thermoplasmata archaeon | reverse complement strand
AGTTTAAAAAACCCCTCTTTTAATTTCTTTTCCCATTTTTCAATTTTTTTTACCACTAATTTATTATCAGATTCTCATTTTTCAATAGATGCGTCCGTGGCTGATTGCCGTAATTGCTGCCTGCATTGCATTTGCAGCAGGTTTACTGATTGCACCTACCATATTCTATGACCATTTTATATGGAAGTACATATGGGGCCCCATAGTGGCAGATGCAGCAGGCCATCCGGTCAGCTATCACGGGGTGGGGGCGGCGGAGGGCTACACCCTTGTATCTGAATTTATTTATGGAATGCTCCTTCTGGTTATGGTTTATCTTATGTACAGATTTTTTGATTACTTTAACATAAAAATAGATGTGCCTTTTTTTATTGCATCCCTGCCATTCATAATCCTCGGTTCGACTTTAAGAGTTTTGGAGGACAGCGGCCTTTTTGAAAAACCATTGTCTTATTTTTTTATATCCCCGATAATATACATCCAGGTCGGTATATACTTTTTTTTATCCCTGCTTGCAGGAATATATATTGAAAGAAGTGACAAAAAAATTAAACTTTTCGTATTCTCAATTTTGGCAATAGATGCAGCATATGCCATAATGTATGTCATTTTTGCAGATAAATGCAACCACCCTGTTCATCCTTTGCTGGTCGGGCTTTTTTCTATTGTTTCCCTGGCAATATTTTTTTACCTGGATAGGAAAAACGTTTCAACAACAATGTTCTCTCTCGGATTGCTTTTTTTGCTCCCATCTCTCTACCTTATTAGCATATGGATATATGGTGACAGATGGAACACATTTGATCATGTTAATGTAGTAATATTGCCTCTCGTGCTGATTATATCCTCCGCAGTGACCCTCCTTGTATTTATCTTTGCAAAGATGTCAGAGAGCAAAATATTTTCTTCGGGAATAAATCTCTCCCTCATTTTTGCCCATATGATAGATGGATGGACAAGCTATTTTGCAGTTGTAAACCCTCTCGGCATGGATATAAGCTATGGCGAAAAACATCCCATACCTTTATTTCTCATGGGACACTTTTATGGTCTGGCATACCCTCTTGCAAAGCTTGCGATAATAGCTGGAGTAATTTATGCAATGGACTCCTACCTGAAAAATGAACTGAAGGAAAAGCCCATATTGGCAGGTCTGATAAAGTTTTTCATACTTGTGCTTGGGCTTGCCCCCGGCTTGAGGGATATGCTGAGAATTTTGATGGGCATATGAGAATACAAAATTTTGGCAAATGAAACAATTTTATATCTCTCCTTGCTTTACTCTCTTATGAAGATTCTCTTACTCCATACAGATTACATAGAATATGAGGCAAAGGAAAAGGCAATAGATGGGGCGGATGAGATAGATATCAAAAAAGACCGCCTTGATGAAGCACTTGCAGTTTTTGTTGCTGTTGAAAAAGATGATGAGGATGTTATAAATGAAACAGTAAAAAACGCATCAAATGAGATAGAGGAGGTAGCAAGAAATTTGGGGGTGGACAAAATAATGCTTTATCCATATGCCCACCTGTCCTCAAATCTTTCAGGCCCGGATGCTGCAAAGGAAGCTCTGAAAAAATTGAAGGAGCGACTCAGCAAAAGATTTACAGTAAAAAGCTCGCCCTTTGGGTGGTACAAGGCCTTCAAATTAAGTTGCAAGGGGCATCCCCTGGCAGAGCTTTCCAGAGAAATAAAGGGCGCAGGGGAAGAAGAGGAAGAAAAGAAAAAAATCGTATCTTCCTGGTTCATACTTACTCCTGAAGGCGAACTTATAGAAGCGGAAAAATTCGATTTCAGGAAGCATGAAGAATTAGAAAAATTTTACCGATATGAAGCGTTTGGCAGCAGGAAATCGGAAAGAGAGCCGGCCCACATAAAATTGATGAAAGACCTTGAGCTTGTGGACTACGAGCCGGGCTCAGATCCCGGAAATATGAGATGGTATCCCAAGGGAAAGCTTGTGAAAAAATTGCTTGAAAGAAAGGTGGAGGAGATGTGCCTTTCAGCAGGCGCAATGGAGGTAGAAACTCCAATCATGTATGACACACAGCATCCTGCACTGAGCAAATACCTGAAGAAGTTTCCGGCAAGGCAATACAGGGTTAAAGGGGATAAAGGAAAGGAACTGTTTCTGAGATTTGCAGCATGTTTTGGTCAATATCTGATGGCGAGCGATATGACAATTTCTTACAAAAATTTGCCCATCAGGATATTTGAACTCGCAAAATCTTTCAGGAAAGAACAGCATGGCGAACTTTCGGGCATTAAAAGGCTGAGAGCCTTCACCATGCCAGATATGCATACTCTCTGCATGGACAAAGAGCAGGCTCTTGAAGAATTTAAAAAGCAGTTTATGCTATCAATGGAATGGGTAAAGCTTGTTGGGCTGGAAGGTGAAGTTGCCATAAGATTTGTAAAGTCCTTCTTTGAGGAAAATAGGGAATTTGCCGCGGAAATAGCTAAAGAAGTTGGAAAACCTATTCTTGTGGAAATGTGGAATGAGCGCTATTTCTATTTTATCACAAAATTTGAGTTCAATATGAACGATTCTGTAGGAAAATCATTTGCTCTCTCAACGGTGCAGATAGATGTTGAGAATCCAGAATCATTCAATATAACCTATATCGACGAAAAAGGCAATAGAAAATATCCTCTGCTGCTGCATGCATCCATATCTGGGGGCATAGATCGTTGCGTATGTGCTCTTCTTGAAAAGGAAGCAAAGAAAATGAGAAGAGGGGAGAAAGGAATGCTCCCGTTCTGGCTTTCCCCAACCCAAGTCCGGATTATCCCTGTAAGCGATGAATTTGTGGATGAATGCATTGCCCTGTCCCAAAAAATAAATGCCAGGGTTGATATCGATGATAGAGATGCAAGTGTTTCCAAGAAGATAAGGGAGGCGGAGAAAGAGTGGGTGCCAATAATAATAGTATATGGTGAAAAGGAGAGGAGCGGTACGTTCAGACCAAGATGCCGCTTTGATTGCAGGGAAGAATTATCGCTGGAGGAGCTGAATGATATGATTGCCGAGAAGATGAAAGATTTGCCGTATCAGCCGCTTTCCCTGCCAAAACTTCTGAGCAGAAGACCCAGCTTCCACTGATAAATTATGGCTTATTCACTACCCATACTCCTATCAGGGCAATTCCGAATATCACCAGAAGGATGGGTATAATTGCCTCAAAGAGTGTCAGCATGAAACCTGAAGTTTTTGCTTCATCTGCTGTTGCTTTCACTGAATCTTCTGTCATCCAGTAATGCAAATCAACTGCCTTTACCTTGCTGTTGGATAACTGTTCCACTTGTTTTTTCTGCATTTCCGCTGCCTTCACACTATCAATCAGATTTGCAACAGATAAGTTTACCTCCATGGCAGGCATTGTTTTTTTCGATAACTTCATCAAATCTGCAGCTTCCTTTCCTTCCTCCACAAGTTCCTTTACCATGTCATCGCTGAATGAAAGTGTGAGAGAATATGCCTTTACCCATATTGGGCTTGGTATTCCTATCAGGAAATTGATTATATCAACCTTTTTCTCGGATGTCTTCTCCATGTCTATTATCAACCCGCTGTTCGGTTCAACCCAGTATTTTGTTGTGGTTGTATAAATCACATTCTGGTTTATGGCGGGTGTAGGATCAAACACCTTCCTTGTTTCAACTGTTTCATAAAGATAAGTATGTATCCCTTCATGGTCTTCTTCCCTTACAAAGTCCACGACAGATGGTGCCCCTATCTCAGAGTTCCACATAAGATAACTTTTCTTTTCCGAGCCGGGAGGGAACGTGTACAAGCCAGCCCTTTCCGCATCGCCGTAATTCTGTGCCTCCTCACCTGTATCCGCATATATCCCGTGAATTTCAACGCTGCAACCTTCCGGCACTTTCTCTCCAGTGCTTTTGTCGTAGGTGGTGGTATTGTCTTCCATAATTATTACTTTTTTGCCATTGTCATAATCTGTGCCAACTGCCTTCACATGCCTTATCATTTCTATGTCCTTGCTGCCCTCTGAGATAATCCACAACTTCCCTTCCATTTTCAATTCCGAATCTGTATTTTCAGGAATCGTATGAAGGTCCGGAAATTGAGAAATGACTTTCCCTTCCTGTTTCACATTTACGATGCTGCCTGTTGATGGCTCAACCCAGTATGTGGTATTGCCCGTATAAAAAAGTTTTACGTTGCGGTCACTCATGCCCTCTATATCCTGCGTGCCAACCGGGTAGTTATTCACCTGCGCCACATACTTGTACGTATCCAGCCCTGCAATATTTTCCTCCCCTACGAAATGTGCCACCGATATGTTTCCTATCTGAGAATCCCACAACGGATAATCCTTTTTCTCCACCCCTATAGGAAATGTTAGCAACCCCCTCTTATCGCTGAACATGGAATCATATTCCATCGTGTATGGATTCACCCCATCTATGCTGTATCCCTGCAATTCGTCGGGAAGCATATGCCCATTTTCATCCTTCGCTATCATCTCGCTTCCGACCATGTAAAGACTGTCTGTTTCGGGATTTTCCACCCATACGTGGTTCACTACTGTTGCATTGTATCTGTCATACCAGTCACCTGTTCCTGCCTTTGAGAGATTGAAGACAGATACTTTTCCTTTCAGCTCAGCAGTCAAATTGAGGTCTGACGGGAGTTTGTGGAGGTCGGGGAATTCAATGTATTGCACAACATGTTTGTCGTAATCCACAATTAAGCCCGTCTTTACCTCTGCCCATGCTGTCTGGTCCCCCATATAATACATCCTGGATTCGGGAGGCGTTCCCTCTGGCCCTGGCCCAATATACACCTCATCCTGGTGCCCCCTATATTCGTATGTCTTCACTCCTGCTATCTCTTTTTCTCCCATGTAATGGGCTATGCCCGCGGCATCATTTACATCCACATACCCTTCCCTATATGGCTCATCCATATCCGAGTTCCATACCAGATAATCTTTCTTTTTCACGCCGACGGGGAATATCCACTGCCCCACCCGCTCGGTATCTCCATACCCGGGCACATTTTTTGACGTACGGGGGTCTATGCCGTATATTGTGGTCATACTTAAATCTGGGATTTCCTTTCCTGTCCGTTTGTCTTTAACGGTCACATCCTCCCTTATCAAAAGTACATCTCCTTCTTTTTTAATTGCATTCACTTCTCTTTTTATCTCAATGTTTATATAATCCATGTTAAGGGTGCTGGTATTCAGCATCCCCAGTTTTCCCTCGTAGTACACAACTTCGTGTAGGTTATCTGGAATCTTCTTCATTGAGGGTGTTAAAACAAACGAAAACGAAGGTGCAATTATGAAAAATACAAGTCCTACTACAATCATTATGTTTCTCTTTCCCTTCATACCTTTCACCTGAATATGCCTGAGAAATATCCGACTTTTATATAAGTATGTTTCGGGTTTTGGCACCTGATATGCAGCGGTGCCTAAAACGGATACATTTTTCCCAGCACCTCGGTTGACGCAAGAGCTGCTTTTGCTCCTTCGGCGCATGCAGTGACTATCTGCCTCACTCCTCCTGTAACGTCACCTGCTGCATATATGCCCCTCACATTCGTTCTCTGCATATCGTCGGTTTTTATATAGCCGTAGTCGTCTGTTTCTACCCCTGCCTTTTTTGCAATCTCCGACTTTGGCACCTCACCTACAGAAATAAAAACTCCGTCCACAGGAATTGTTTTCTCTTCTCCCGTTTTTACATTTTTCAGCCTCACGCCTTCAACTTTATCCTTTCCGATTATCTCCTCCACCACGCTGTTCCATATTATTTTTATTCCCCTTTTCATGGCTTCATCGCCCAGCATCTTTTCCGCCCTCAGCACATCTCTCCTGTGTATTATTGACACGTCACATCCTACCTGCTCAAGATACAGGGCTTCTGCGACAGCGCTATTTCCTCCTCCGACGACAATCACCTTCTTATCCTTAAAAAAGAAGCCGTCGCACGTGGCGCAATAAGAAACGCCTCTCCCTGCCAGTTCCTTCTCTCCCTTGACGCCCAGTTTTTTATGCACAGTACCTGTACATATCACAACCGCCCCTGCTTCATGTTCTCCCTTCGAGGTAATAAGTTTGAATTTATCCCCCTCTTTTTTAATTTCTTTTACTTCTTCATAAAACTTAAATTTTGCATAATCCTTAGCATGATCCTTCATTTTTTCCATCAGTTCTATGCCATTTATTTTTTTGAATCCCGGATAATTCTCTATTTCTGGCGACTCGGTCGCAAGACCGCCCCCCATACCCGCATCAAATATGATTGCGTCTATTCCTGCCCTGCCGGCATATATGCCTGCTGCATACCCTGCACTTCCTGCTCCTATTATTGCTAACTCCATTTCCATAGGCAGGTCATGCCTTTTGCAAATTTAAAAATTACTATTCCTCTATTGTGAAAATTTTCTCATCATCAAGATAACTCAAAATGCTTGTATTCATTCCCATCTCAATGGCATTTTTTACATCTTCTTTCAGAAAAATGCTTATTTTTCTTTTGGATGACGAAAACAATGCCCCCACCGTATTACTTTCCTCAAATTTTATTCTGTCTTTTGCAAGACCGGTATGGAACATTATGCCGCTTATTACACTTTCAGCATTCTCTTTATCCGAATATACCACCGCTTTTTCAACCTTCATCTTTGAGGAGATATATTCTCCCATCTTCAGTCCGACCATCGCATAACCGCTGTGCGTTCGTTCCTCCACAAAACCCCTGGAAATTTCTGAAAAAACCTCTGCTCTTGTATCTCTGAGCGTAGGCCTTGAAGCTCTTGCTTCCTCTAAGTCCCTGAAATCAACCTCTGCTGTTACTACCCCTTCCTTCAAATATTTGCCCCTGGCAATAAGATTTCCTTTTGGCCCGTAAACCTGCCCGCCACCCCAGAAAACAATATTTTCCTGGGTGCCAACGATATTTGAGTAAGCAATAAATGCTGTATTTTCAATGGCTCTTGAGGGCAGCACTTTTTCAAAAAATTCTCTTGTCGTGGTTGGGGAGGCTGATATGCAAACAATCATATCCGCACCTTTCAGAACCAGTCCCTTAACCAGCTCAGGGAAAAAAAGGTCATAGCATATGCACATCCCTACTTTTCCATACTTTGTTTTAAAAACAGGCATTTCTTTTCCCGGCGAGAAATAAAACCTTTCCTCAAATGGCCCGAAGTTTGCCAGGAAAGATTTCCTATAAGCATTTACCTTTCCGTCAGGATGAACCATTATTGAAGCATTTGAAATGACACCTTCTCTTTCTTTTAAAGGCATCCCGAATATGATATAGCAATCTTTTTCTCCGGCAATTTTTTTGATTTCATTTATTGAAGGACCATCTATGCCTTCTGCCATTTCCCTGAATTCATCCCTGCATGTATAGCCTGTGAGAGCCATCTCTCCGAATACATACATATCTGCATTTTCCTCTGAAACCATGCTTTCTATCTTTTTAAGATTCTTTTTTTTGTTGCCGACAGACGGTTTTATATTTGCTATGCAAAGCTTCATGTCAAATCCCAAAAGAATATATTGCTCTTAAATATAACATTATCCATATGCTTGAGATTAACCCCGAAGAAACAACGGAGACAATAATTGAATTCATAAGAAGTTATACAGAGAATGCCGGGGTAAAAAGTGTGGTTATAGGCCTCTCAGGCGGCATAGATTCTGCTGTCGTAACAAAACTTGCGATTATGGCACTTGGAAAGGAAAATGTTTACGCGCTTTTTATGCCCGAACTTTCCACCCCAATGGAGGACTTTGAGCATGTCCGTCTCTTGTCAAATGAATTCGGCATAAGTTATGAAACAATAGACATATCCCCAATGATACATTCTATAAGAAAGATATACTCTGAAAAGATGGATGCGGTAGCGCTGGGCAACATAAAGTCAAGGTTAAGAATGCTTTTGTGGTATGGGTATGCAAATTCCAAGAAAAGTCTGGTATGCGGATGCTCGAATAAAACCGAATTGCTTATAGGTTATTTTACGAAATATGGGGACGGAGGAAGCGATTTTATGCCCATAGGCGATCTCTATAAAACGCAGGTATATCAAATAGCAGAGCATATTGGCATACCTATGCCGATAATAAAAAAAGCACCCTCCGCAGGACTCTGGAAAGGACAGACAGATGAAAAGGAATTGGGAATTCCTTATGAAAAATTAGATAGAATACTGTATGGGCTAGAAAGGAAAATGCCGGTAGATAAAATAGTGGAGATTGCAGATATTGATGAACAGGAGGTGATAAGGGTGAAAGAAATGAGGATAAAAAGTCAGCATAAAAGGAATGTACCTCTTGTTCCAAAAATCGGTTTGCGGACAGTAGCCCTTGACTGGCGCTCCCCTGTGCAGGAAGGCCAATAAAATAAAAATTGCCCGGCAGGCTACAGCGCCTTTTCCAATTCGTCGTATTTTTTATAAAGTATTTTCAGGGTTTCTACGAGCGCCCTCCTTGCTGTAAGCGAACCATCTGTTTCAAACTGGAATATTATTTTGTTCGGATTTCCGCTGACCTTTTATGCATTTTTACCGCACACTTCCGAGCAGCTCTTGCACAAATTGCATTCCTCAATATTTTTTACAACAACCTTTCCTCTCTTTGATGCAAGGATACCTCTCGGGCATGCTTTCACGCACTCCATGCACCCGTCGCATTCGTCCGTTATTTCTATTTCAGGATAGTAGCTGTATCCCGCACCTGAGACTGCCTGCCACTTTGCATGTTCTTTGCCTGTACCGAGTTCCGCCTCTGCCTCGAGTATTATTCGCTGGTCTTTGAGCAGCCTTACAATCGGAATTTTTTCATCTTTTACAGCCCATGATGGTTCTTCCGCCTTCAAATCCCCCGAATAGACAGTGCACTCACCTTCCTTACTTAGGGTGTAATGAACAACACAATTCGGGCACCCCTCGCCGCCACAGCTGCACTCGCTTCTAGGAACAAGAACATCAAGGTCGGTCGGGAGCGGTATCATGGCAAGTCGATGAGCAATTATCTCGTCAAAGAGTGCAGAGGTATTGTCATATATTGTCACGTTTTCTATTGCAAGCTTTGGCAAATCAGCCATCAGAGTTCTCCTGATTGCATTTACAAAATCAGGCGTGGTATCCTCTATGAGTACTTTTATGTAGTTTTCCTCATCTTCGATAAATTTGAGTTTCATACCCTTCTTCCTCTCTTACCACCCTTCTCACGGCAGCCATCATGAGGAACAGGAGTGACATCCTCTATCCTTCCAATTTTTAAGCCGGCTCTTGCCAACGCCCTTATGGCGGCTTGCGCCCCCCTGCCCGGGTTTTTGGAGCGCCCTCTCCCTATTCCTCTAACTTTTATGTGTATTGAATCTACTCCTTTTTCCTTTAAAGCTTCTGCCACTCTCTGGGCTGCCTGCATTGCTGCATATGGCGAGCCCTCGTCCTTGTCAGATTTTACAATCATTCCGCCTGAGCACTTTGCAAGAGTTTCTGCCCCTGTCAAATCAGTAGCGGTTATTATGGTGTCGTTGTGAGATGCAAAAATATGAGTTACTGCCCATTTCCCCATTTTATGCTCCCTCCTTTACTTCCATTTCTTTCACTTCAGGTTTTATTTCTGTCCTTTGCTCTGCCTTTGGCCTCATCGGGTGCATTTCATCGGTGAATGGAGATGATGGCACATACTGAATTGCGCTCTCCTCACTCTTTTTGACCATGTAAGAAGGAACTCTCACTTTTTTTCCATTGATAGCTATATGGCCGTGTATTATCAGCTGGCGCGCCTGTTTCGGCGTGTAAGAAAGCCCGTGCAAATAAACCTGAGTCTGCAATCTTCTTGAGAGGATATCCTCTATGGTGAGCGCTAAAATATCATCAAGCTGTGAATCTGGCGGAAGAAGACCGAGGGTAATCATTCTTTTCAGAAGCTCTTCCTTTTCTTTCTCCGTCTGTTTTCTGCCCATGCCGACAAATAACTCTCTTGCATGGCCTCTTATTTTTCTCAAAAAAGTCTCTGCCTTCCATATCTCTCTCTTGTTCTTGAGACCATACTTTCTGACCAGTTCTCTTTCTCGTTCTATCCTCTCTCCTTCCCACGGATGAGAAGGCGTTTCGTATTTCTTCCTCGGAAATTTTGGATCTCCCATATTTCACCACTCCTGTTTACTTCCCTCTTCTTCTGGAAACTCCGACTGTTAAGCCAGAGCGTTTATTTGCCCTTGTTCTCTGCCCTCTGACAGGCAAACCTTTTTCATGCCTTATACCCCTGTATGAGCGTATCTTTTTAAGCAGGTTTATATCCTCTCTTCTCACAAGGTCAATATCCGCGCCTATCAGATGCTTGTCTTCGCCTGTCTCTCTATCCTTTCTGCGATTTTTCATCCAGTGAGGGGCCCACTCATTTATGCTGGCTATTGTCTTATCAATCTTCTCTATATCCTCATCGGAAAGATTGCCGATTTTTACTGATTCGTCGACTCCTGCAGATTGGGCAATTAGTTTAGCCATTGAGCTTCCCACGCCCTTTATTTGAGTAAGTGCATACCTTACAGGCTTATTGCCGTCTATGTCTGTTGCAGCAATACGCACAATGTACTTAAATTCATCCTCTTCTTCTACTTTCTTGGCCATAATTAGCGGCATAAATATCGATGACGTATTTAATATTTACTAAGGTAAAATTGCAGGCGCATAAATTTCACTTTTCATCCCTCACATTCCTGGGGGAATTTTCCTTTCTCGGAATACATTTTGAAATGCTCCATCCACAGCGGCATCTCCTTGGGGCAGTTTTTCATGAAACTTACAAATTTCTTGATCTGTTCTATGGTTTTGGGGTCGAGGTCGTGCTCCATTGTGCATGCGTCTTTGTTGGCTATATCTTCAGGAATCTGAAGCATTTTGAGCAGCTCCATAATCGCATAGTGGCTTTCGCTCACGGCCTTGCCTATATCATATCCTTTCTTTGTAAGTGTTGTCCTGCCGTATTTTTTGTAATTTACGAGACCTTTTGATGACAACTTCTGAAGCATTTCTGTGGCACTCGCAGGTTTTATGTTAAGATAATCTGCTATTTCCGTTGTCCTCGCAGAACTTTTTTCCTTTGTAAGCATATATATCGCTTCGAGGTAATCCTCTTCTCTTCTCATCATGTTTTTCTGACAGCCTAAAAACACCTGAAAATTATATAAAAATTTCGGTAATCCTAAATTCCGGGAGCACAGAGACAATAATTAAATTGTACGATATGATTACGGATGTCATGAAAGTGGTTATTGCGGGGGGCGGGCCGGCGGGGCTGATAACAGGATTGAAATTGCTCGAAAAAGGCATTTCTCCAATAATCCTTGAGAGAAAAGCGGAGATAGCATCCACTGCCTGCGCGGAGGGCTGCGATATTGCTTCCCTGAAACAGATACCTTTTGATTCGTCGCCGTACATATCCAAGGATGTGGAGGGCACCAAGTTTTTGTTTCCTGGCGGCTATTCTTTTTCATCGTCGAGGAAAGGGGTGGTGCTTGACAGAAACAGATGGATTAAAGGCATGGCTGAAGAATTTGCGGGAAGAGGGGGCATAATAAAAACAGGCGCCGGAGTGATTTCAATTGATGAAGGCATGGCGATTCTCAAAAATGGGGAGAGGATGGCTTATGATGTGCTTATAGGTGCCGATGGACCCTTCTCGGTTGTGGGAAAATATCTTGGCAATAAGCAGGAAGTTCTGCCAGCTGTCCAGTATAAAATAGAATGTGACACTTCTGAGATAGATTACATGAAACTTTATTTTGATAAAAGATTTTCGCCCCACTATTCGTGGGTTTTTCCAAAGGATAGGGTTCTGAATGTTGGACTTGCAGGAAAATTCAGCCAGCTTGATAACTTCGTGAAATTTCTCGGTCTGGATGGGAAGATCATTAAAAAAGAGGCAGGGGCAATTCCTGTGTCAGGTCTGGCGCACATAATTGCGGGGAGAAATATAGCATTAATAGGAGATGCGGCATCAATGACAAATCCGTTCTCGGGAGGGGGGCTTACTCCGATTATACATGCATCTTCCATTCTTTCGGAGAACATTGATAATCTCAAGAATTACGAGCAGGAGATAAAAAAGCATCCGATGAGCGACCCTGTTCTCGTGAAAGCAAAAAATTTGCTTATGGAGCTGACCAACAGAGAACTGGAGAAAATGGGCAAACTGGTTGACGGAAGGACTTACGAGGAAATGCGATTTTCAGATATTCTGAGAGCAGCATTTCATCCCATGCTCATTCCGAAAATGCTCGTATTTGGAAAAGCTATCGTTATCTCAATGAAGTGGGGGTGGTAATCCATCAATTTTTTATATCGCCCTTTAATTCCCTACTATGCCATACTGGGATAAAAAACATGAAACGATGCCTCTTCAGGATTTGAAGGAGCTTCAGTTGAAGAGATTGAAGAACGTTGTCCGCACGGTTTATGAAAAAAATGAATTTTACCACAAAAAGTTGAAGGATGCAGGGGTAAAGCCGGATGATATTAAAACTCTTGATGATATAACCAAAATTCCTTTTCTTACCAAGGATGACCTCCGCCAGTATTATCCGTTCGGGTTGCTTTGCGTGCCTCTTGATGAGGTTGTTGAGGTACATGCTTCTTCAGGCACTACAGGAAAGCCCGTTGTCGGCGCATATACCAAAAACGACCTAGAGGTATGGGGCGAGGTCATGGCCCGCTCGTTATACGCAAATGGCCTGCGGAGGGGTGATGTTATGCAGAATGCCTATGGCTACGGGCTTTTCACAGGCGCACACGGTTTCGAGAAAGGTGCTCAGAAAATAGGGGCGATGGTTGTTCCCATAAGCTCGGGCAACACAAAAAGGCAGATAACCATAATGAAGGACTTCGGCACGACAGCGCTTGCGTCAACCCCCTCCTATTCCCTTTACATGGCAGAGGTGGCAGAGGAGATGGGTTTCTCGCCGGCGGATGATTTCAAACTCCGCCTCGGCTTATTCGGAGCAGAGGCATGGAGCGACGAGATGAGGAAGGCAATAGAAAAGAGATGGGGCATCACAGCGTATGAGCATTACGGCTTGACGGAAATCATAGGGCCTGGCGTTGTTTCAGAATGCGAGGAGAAGCATCTGCATATCAATGCAGACCATTTCCTTCCGGAAGTAATAGACCCCAAGACAGGAGAACAGCTTGAACCTGGCGAGGAAGGAGAACTTGTTTTTACAACACTGACAAAAGAGGCATTTCCTGTTTTGAGATTCAGAACAAAAGATATAGCGGTCTATACCGAGGAAGAATGCGAATGCGGCAGGACATTGCCCATACAGTCGCGCATAAAGGGAAGAAGCGACGACATGATGAAGGTCAAGGGAGTCATTGTTTTTCCGTCACAGGTGGAGGAGGCGATGATGAAGGTTGAGGGAATAAGCGGGAATTATGTACTTGTCAAGGAAAGGAAGGGGGCAATGACATCTCTGAAGGTGAGGGTTGAACCCACTGAAGAAAGATATTCTCAGGGCAGTCTCGGCAAACTGGCGGAGGCGGCGGAGGAGGAGATATATGCAATGCTTAACATCCATGTGCCTGTCGAGATAGTTGAGCCAAATTCATTGCCGAGAAGCGTCGGAAAGGCAAAGAGGGTTGTGGAAGAGTAATTCAACTAAATAATACAGTAAAGACGTATAGAAGTACTACAAATATTGGGATTGAGAAAAAAGTACTCCATGTGACTGATAGGGCTGTAACCCTTTTGTCTATTCCATAAGGTATCAGAAACATATTGGTGCTGGTAATCGGCAGTATTGAATTTATGATAAGCACGGCTGCCCAGACGCTGGAGATTATCCCTGAAATGGAAAGAATCACACATGAAATTGTTACCACTATGGGCGTTATTATCATTGTAAGGATCAATATGCGCTTTACCCATCCCATTTCATCATTTCCCTTTCCGAAAAAGAGTTTTTTCAGCTCTTCTGCCTTTATATCCCTGACTTTAATGCCAGACCCGACATAGTATAGCGCCGCAGGAATTGTAACGGCACCAAGGAAGTTAAGCAGGGTTCCATAGTCATTTGAAGCAGTGGTTATGCCCGTATGGCTGTGAATAAGTACCGCACTAATCGGAAATATAAGCAGATACCAAGGGTATATTCGGAGATATAGGGGCAGAGGGTTTTTTTGCTTATTGCCACCTTCAATATCTTTTTTATGCATCACGGATAGAACATACGGCACTGCTGCGAAAAGAAAAATGCCGAGTAGCGTAAGATAGATGGCAGCAAATATTTTCAGTTTCTCTATCGACAGGATAGCACTTCCAAAGAATGCCGCACTTCTGCCCTGATTCACAACAACTGTTTTTATAAAATCGATTCTTTTTTCCCCGATTAGGGGAATTTTTTTTGATTCCCTAAGTGCAAATACATATGCAAGTCCGTACAGCAATGTGATAAAAATACTTGATAAAATGACAAAATCTATCTCTTCTTCTCTAAAGTCAATGTTCAAAAAAAGTTTGAAGACCAGAATCGGGATAAATACAAAAAGCAGCACGAGACCGATTTTTTTCATTAATCTGTTTATGCGCTCTTCGCCGTAAATCCTGGAGAGGGCCAGAGTAACGAAAAAACCCACTGCTATCCATGGCAGTGTCCAAAGGCCGCTGATGTAAGGAATTATGTCGTTTAACAAACCAAACATGGTATCTTCTTGAAAGTGGGCCACTTTTAAAACATTTGTGATGTTTTAGCATAAATGAAACGAGCATTTGATAGCAATATGAAACAGAAAGTTCAGTAAATGATTTAAATTGCATCTACATAAAATGCTCATGTTCAATAGAAAAATGGAGACAATGCCCCAGAAAGAGTTGAGGGAGCTGCAGTTGAAGCGACTCAAAGAAATCGTTTATTATTCATATACAAATGTGCCCTTTTATAAAAGAAAGATGGATGAAGCAGGCGTCAGCCCCGACGACATAAAAACTCTTGAAGACGTGACGAAAATACCCTTCACCACAAAGGATGATTTAAGGGACAACGCTCCATTTGGCTTCCTTGCAAGGCCCATGGAGGATTTCATAGAATTGCACGCCTCTTCGGGCACAACAGGCGTTCCTGTGACAGTATGTTACACCCGCCACGACATAGAAGTCTGGAGCGAGGTCATGGCCCGCTGCCTTTCAATGGCAGGACTCACAAAAAAAGACATATTCCAGAATCCCATTCCTTATGGCACATTTACAGGTGCATTCGGCTTCCACTACGGGGCGCAGAAAATAGGCGCTCTTGTCATTCCCACAGGCAAAGGTCAGTCAGAACGTCAAATCGAATTGATGAAATATTACGGCACGACTTTCATGTCAGGCGTTGCCTCATATGCCCTTCATCTGGGGCAGACCGCACTCAAGATGGGCATTGAGCCGTCTTCGCTGAAGGTCAGAAATGGAATTTTCGGCGCAGAGATGTTCACATCTGGAATGAAGGAAAAAATAAAGGAGATGTGGAACATGGATGTTCATGACATCTACGGGCTGACTGAGATGTGCGGTCCAGGTGTTTCTGCCGACTGCGATGCCCATGACGGCCTGCATTTGTGGCAGGATCATTTTCTGGCAGAGATAATAGACCCGAAGACAGGGGAGCAGCTCGGCCCTGAGGAGAGGGGAGAGCTCGTGCTCACAACTCTCACAAAGGAGGGAATGCCAGTGCTACGCTATCGCACGAGAGACATAACCTTCATTTACGACTCGACAGAATGCGAGTGCGGAAGAACCCACATACGCCATGCGCCCATAAAAGGAAGGAGCGATGACATGCTCATAATAAAGGGAACGAACATTTTCCCCGGTCAAATAGAGGAAGCGATAATGAGGCATGAGCTTGCTTCTGGCAACTGGCTTATGGTTGTTGAAAATGTGCAGGGCATGGATCAACTCACAATAAGGGTTGAAACCAAAAGAGAGGTGGGGGCGGAGGAGGCGGAGCAGTTAAGGAAAGATATTGTTAAATCTGTCCAGGTGATTGCGTCATTCACCCCGACGGTGGAAATTCTCCCGCCTGACTCTTTGCCTCGCGGCGGAATAAAAGCGAAGAGGGTGATAGACAAAAGGAAAAAAGATTGATATGGCACAGCAAAGCACAGGTAAAAAGATGTTGAGTTAAGCCGCCATATCCAGAATAGCAAACTGGTAGAATTGACTTATGTAATTTGGGAAGAATGAATTTTAATTTTCGTCTTCCTGCTTTCCCTCACTCTTTCCCCATTTCTTTAAGTATATTTCAAATGTTGTTCCCTCTCCTTTTCCATCCTTCAGTTCTATTCTTCCGCCGTAACTCTCAACTATTGTTTTCACAAGGTAAAGACCCAATCCGCTCCCCTCGCTTTCCTTGCTCTTGGTGCCCCATTCAAAAACGCTTTTCTTAATGTCTTCGGGAATCCCTCTGCCATTATCACTGATTGTTACCTTACAGTAATTTTCATCTTCATCAACCGCTATATTTATTTTATCACATCCAGAATGTATGATGGCATTTCCTATAATATTTGAAAATACATTCTCGGCAAGCTCATCTGCAATCACATCAACATTTTTTCCTTCATATTCTATTTTTATTCCCCTATCTTCTGCTTGGTGCTCATAAGTTTCTATGGATTTTTTTATTATGTCGTCAATGTCAAACTTCCTTAGTTTGTGCTTCTCCTTTGCCTTGTTTATGGCTCTTACTCTCTGAAGTAAGTCCCTGGATTTTTCTAACGTTTTCATTGCTTTGTCGGCAAACCTTTTCTGCTCATCCGTCATTTCTGTATCCATCAATATCTCGAGATATCCGTGGGCCAGCTGGGAATTGTTGGTTATGTCATGCCTCATAAGGGAGTTATACAGTTCGACCCTCCTTTCTGCCTCCTTCAATTTTGTTATGTCCCTGACAAGCCCCTGATAACCTATTATGTTTCCTTCCTCATCCTTCTTTGCACTTGCCGTCTCCAGACATGTTATTACTTTCCCATCTTTCCTTTTGTACTTTACTTCATAATCCTTTACAAAACCTTTCTCTGCTATTTCTCTCATGAATCTTTCTCTGTCCTCCCTGTTTGCATATAAATCCGCCCCGTTCATTTTGAGCAATTCATCTCTGCTATATCCAAGCAATTCTTCCCCCGCCTTGTTCACATCAATAAATCTTCCGTCTTTTGATGATATATATATCATATCTCTCGAATTTTCGAAGAGGTCTCTATATTTCCTCTCGGACTCTTCTAATTTTTTCCTTGAATTCTTCAATTCCTCAACCATTTTGTTGAAAGAATCTGTTAGCATCCCTATCTCATCCTTTGATTTTGTTTCTATGCGGTAGTCAAGATTGCCTTTTGCCACCTCCTCCGCCCCTTTTGTAAGCTTTTCAATTGGTTCCGTGAGTGACCTTGATAAAAATAAGCCCAATATTGCCATAGCTCCGGTAAGGATTATTATTCCGATGTACATCTTCTCTCTTAACTGCTCTATTGCTCCTGTTATTTTTTCCTTCTCAACGAAAAAAGCGATGCTTCCATTTATTCCATGTACGGGGGAGTAAGCCACATAGTATTCTTTCCCGTTAAGTATCAACTCTTTCACATTTTCTTTGCCGGCAATCATTTCCTTACCGGCCTTTTCAAGGTCACTGCCCATGCCCAATATGTTCTCCTCCGTAAATGTGTCATTCCATTTTTTGTCTCCTGCAGTGTAATCGGGATGGACAATTATATTGCCGCTATTGTCAACAAGTATTGCATATCCTGAATTTGCAAATTTCAGGTCAAGTATGTCCTGCTGTATTGTTTCAAGAAGAAGGTCGAGTCCCACAACGCCGGCAAATTTATTGTTGATATAAACAGGCGCCGCAACCGTTGTAACTAACTCTTTGGTGTTTGCATCGACATATACGGGCGTCCATATGGTTTCATTTTCTTCCTTTGCTATCTCGTACCAGGGCCTTTCCCTGTGGTCAAACGGCTTTAGTTGTTCAATTATGGGAACTACAGGTTTATTAAAAAATACCAGTCCGGATTCTGTCCCGAAGTATGCAAGCTCAACTTTTGATGTATGTCCAACCGCAAGTTCGAAACCATCCATTATGCAGTTAAAATTTTTCATCTCATCTGCATATGCATCGTAGCCTGTGCCGTTAGGGCTTATCCATATATAGGAGTAATTTGCAACACCTCCATAGCTCCTATTCCAGGTGCCGGATATGTATTCGGAAAGGGCTTCAGCATCTTCTTTAAAGTTGATGAGTTCTTCGCTGTAAAGCATTGCCTTTCCCCTCACAACATCGGTTAATCCTTCAATCGATTTATCATTCAATTCGTTCATGCTCTGTTCTGTAAGAAGGTAGCCTGCAGCAGATAGAGGTATAACCGACAGAGCTATAAAGAGGGCAGCTGCTTTTACTTCAATCCCAAGCCCGTTCATTTCCCTCCTCGTGGAAGTTTTATTTCAAATATTGTTCCCTTTTCTTTACCTTTCTTCATTCTAATTTCCCCACCATAACTATCAACTATTGTTTTGACGAGATACAATCCCAGTCCGCTTCCGTTGCTTTCTTCTCCTTTTACCTTTTTATCGAATATTTTGTTTTTAATATGGGAAGGTATGCCATTTCCGTCATCCTCCACACATATGGTCACATATTTTTCATCGTTTTTCAAATCCACATATATGTTTTTCCCGCCGGAATGGGCAATTGCATTCCCTATAATATTTGCAAATATTTCCCTTATCACCTCATTTCCCTCTATAATCGATTCTGTGGGCTGGTAGTGTATTTTCATCCCTTTCTTTTCTGCCTCGTTTGAAAATTCGTCTATTGTTCTTCTTATTTCTTTGTCGAGATTTATCTGAGAATATTCATGTTCTTCTGTAGCTATTTGCATCTCCTTTACCTTTTTGATAAGCTCATTGCTTGAGATAATTGCCTTATATGCCATCTCTACCAGCTCTTGCTGTTCCTCATCCAGCCGGGTTTCCATCAGAAGTTCGAGATACCCCATTATTATCTGATTTTTGTTCCCGATGTCATGACGGAGGAGAGAATGGTAAAACTCTGCTTTTTCCTCTGCCTCTTTGATTCGGGTTATATCTGTTACTATCGCAAATGTTCCCTCAAATTTCCCGGCCGGCGAATAAAACGGCGCTGCGGATATTATGACATTCAATATTTTTCCATTTTTGTGTATGAATATTGCCTCATAGGAATCCTTTAATCCTTTCTTCCGCCTCTCTGTTTTCTCCTCAAATATTTTGAATTGCTCTTCTGTTGTAAATTCCCTCAAATTCTTTCCTATAATTTCCTCTGTTTTGTATCCCAGCAGTTCTGAGAGGGATTGATTAACAAATAGTATATTTTCTTCCATATCCAGCTTTATAATTCCCTCTTTGGCTGTTTCAACAAGAATTCTATAATTGCTTTCTGACTCTCTCAACTTTTCAAGTGTCTGAAGTCCTTTAAGGACTGTTGCCATTTCAGAAGCAAGTGTGTTGAACAGAATTCTATCTGAGTAGGTAATTGAGTCAATTTCATCATTTTGCACATCAAACACGCCGTACTTTTCCTCCTTGAATGATACGGGGACTGCATATTCGCACCTTGCGCCAGGCACACCCTCAATGTATTCCTCTGCTTCAAGAACATCCGGTACATATCTTGCCTCATTTTTGTTGAATACATGGACAGTTATCCCCTTTCCATCTAAAGGAATTTTCAGCAAACGCGCTTTTTCGTCATATCCTCTTTCCCTCACCACTTTGAGATGGTTTCCTTCTCTCTCAAGAATCGCACAATTTTTGTATCCCAAAATATCTTTGGTAAAGTCCATTGCCAGTGAATAAAGTTCATCTCTATTGGCGGCAACCTTCATTTCTCTTGATACTCTCTCAACAGCACTCATTTTTTTATCGAACAAAACGTGGCTTGTAACTTCTACGAGGCACCCGAACACATTTCTGTTATTTATTTCCCCCCTGTATTCCACCCACTTGTCCTTTCCTATTTTAAATCTTGTGGACCTGCCATTCATTATTTTTTCTTTAACTTCGCTGTTGCCTACAAATTTCCAGAATTCTTCTTCAGGAATTTTTTTTTCGGAAGAACCGATCAGCTTCTGCATATATTCGTTGAGAATTAAAACTTCTCCTCCTTTGATGGCAAATAACCCTGCAGGAAGATTTTCCACACATTCATGTATTATATCTGACATTTCCATCATTTCGAGATGAACTATCTATTGCAATAATATTTGGTACTCTATTTATAACTTTTTTTAATTTTCCACTTTTATTATTTTCATTCCCCTGTATTCGAGTTTTGCAGACCTTTTAACTATGCATTTCATCTGGATAGGTGTAAAGGAGAAATGTCTCTCCACTTCCCTTCCAAGCTCTCCATCTCCTATAAAATCGTATATTTTACTTTCGATATCTTCAAATGTTTTTTCATCCATGAGCGCAATTGAAAATACGTCCTGAAGCATATCCACTGAAGATATGACTTTTATGTGGAAAGAGGAATAGAAAGCATGGTATTCTTTTTTTGCTTTTCCTTCATTCATTCCCCATCTGGTCTCAACCAATTTTACTTTCTCAAAAAATTTTAAGGCATCCATTCCCTCTTTTCCATATTTTTCCTCTATGTCTTCCATGCGCTGCCAGTCCTTGCATACTTCTTCAAAAACCTCCCTTTTTGTATCAGAATCAAAAGCCCTCATGAGCCATACCAAATCCGTAATATCATTAATCAGCTTTGCCTGCGCCATAATTGTTTATCTACATTGCATTTAAATTTCTATGGGTTTGGGCTATTGTTATTCCTGTTATTATTATGGCTGCTGCCAAAACCGCCAGCCAGGTAATTCTTTCTCCTATCATGAAATAAGAAAATATGGTTGCGAATACAGGTATGAGATAAACGAAAAAGGAAAGACGAGACAACTCCGTCTTTTCCATGGCCGCATACCATAGCGTGTACGGCAGGAAAGTTGAGACCACTGCCAGGAATAGTATCAATCCCCATGTTTCCGCAGAAAAACCAAGAGAAATGTTTCCGGAAAAGGGAGTTATCACAACAAGAACGGCAGTGCCGAATAGAGATGAGAGCATGAGTATCTGCACAGGTTTATATCCTCTGTTCAAACATGTTTTTGCGATTATGCCCCCCACGGCGTACGAAACAGCGGATAGCAGCACGAGCGCATTCCCCACTGAAGAACCGAGACTGGAAAAATGTATATCCAGGGCGAGGTATGTTCCGGCAGATGCTATGATAATGCCTGCTGTCTTGTACCATGTCAGCTTTTCTTTGAGGAAGTAGGCAGCCAACAGGACCGTGAAAACAGGGCCCGTGGACTGCAAAATGCTGCTCATGTAAGCTGTGGTGTGCATCATTCCGTAGTTCTGGAGTACGGTGGGCATCGTCACTCCTACCAGCCCAAGTGCAATGAAAAGAGGGATATCATCCCTAATAGAAAACAATTTTTTGCCGTAAAGGACAAGGGAAAGGAGGAGGAAGAGAGGAACCGCTATGACATACCTCAAAGTTCCGAAAAGAACGGGAGGCACATTTTCCAGTCCAATCTTTATGACAGGGAAGGAGGCTCCCCACATGATGGATGCGGTTATTGCCAGTGCGACTATCTCTACTTTTTTCACCAGACGGTAACGCCGATGGTGATTTTAACTTTGCTTGCTGCTCAAGAAATTATTATATATCCAAAAGGGATTTGAGTTTCCATGGGGAAAGGTTCAGGCTTCGGGAAGGTAATATTGTTCAACGAACATTTTGTTGTTTACGGGATTCCTGCAATTGCTTCAGCCATAGAAAAAAAGACAGTTGCTGAGGTAAAACGCATTCCGGAAGGGCTTGTAATTCACGACGACAGAGATGCAACACCTGGCTATAAAGAGGAAAAAAAAGAGCAGCAGATTGACTCCCTGAACCGCATAATTAAGGCCATGGGTATAGAAGGCGGCCTGGAAATATGGCTGGGCGGGGATTTGAGGGCGGCGAGCGGGGTGGGCGCCAGCGCCGCCAGCTGCACCGCCATCGCGAGGGCGATAGCAGACGAATTCGGGCTTGATTATACGGATGAGCAGATAAATAACGTAGCGTATGAAGGCGAGAAAGGCTATCATGGCATTCCTTCAGGAATTGACAATACTGCCGCCACCTTCGGGGGGCTTGTATGGTTCCAGTCAGGGAAGATGGAGCGGTTGAAGATGAAAGAGCCGGTGGAAATTGTTATGGGAAATACAGGCATAGTTGCCAACACCAAGAAGGCGGTTGAAGGCGTGAGGGAGAGGCGGGAGAAATACAGGCAGAAATATGACAGAATTTTTAAGGACGCAACAGACCTGGTTCACGACGCAAGAGGCGCCATAGCCAATGGAAATCTGAAAGAATTAGGGCATTACATGGACAAAAATCACGAGCTTCTGCAGGAAATAGAGGTTTCATCGAAAGAGCTTGATTTTCTGGTTGAAGTGGCGAGAGATAACGGAGCATACGGAGCGAAGATGACAGGCGGCGGACTGGGCGGCTACATGGTTGCGCTGACTCCGGGCAAAGAGCTGCAGGAGGAGGTGGCGAAAGCAATAGAAAAAGAAGGTTTTTATGTGCTGCGGACAAGAATAGGAGTTTAGGCAGATATACAAATACTTTTAAATTTGTTTCACATATTCCCCTGATGGACTTCAGAGAGTTTGTATCTCTTTTGCGGGAAAAGGGTATGATGGTTGAGATAAGCAGAGAAGTTTCCACTGAATACGAAATTGCCACCCTTATGAAAAAACTGGACGGCAAGCCCCTTCTTTTCAGCAATGTTAAGGGTCACAGGATGCCTGTTGTTGCAAACATATGCTCGACCAGGGAGATGGTCGCCCTTGCCCTGGGGATAAAGCGAGACGGGATAATAAAAACCATAGCAGATGCAATTGCCCACCCGAAGGAGCCGGAAGTGGAGGGAAGCAGCGATGGCGAATATGTCCAGCTGAAAAATCTTGATGACTTGCCGATTCTGAAATATTACAGAATAGATGGAGGACCGTATATCGCATCTGCAATTGTGGTTGCCAACGACAGCGAGTACGGATTGAATGCTTCGTATCATCGTATGATGAAAATAGACAGCAACAGAGTTGTCATGCGCATTCTCCAGAGAGATTTTAATGCATATCTTGAGCGGGGGCTGAAAGAGTTTGCAATATGCATAGGCAATTCCATGCCCGTGATGATTTCATCTGCCATATCTGCAAGCATAGATGTTAATGAGCTTGCGATAGCAAATGCAATGGAGCGTACGCCCCTCATAAAAATTGATGGACATGCGGTTCCGAAAGCAGAGATTGTAATGATTGCCGAGATGACAGGAGAAATGCATGATGAGGGCCCGTTCCTCGATTTGACTGAGACGCCGGACATCGTGAGAAAGCAACGAGTGGCAAGAATCAAAAAAATATATGCAAGGAAAAATGCTTACTTCCATGCGCTTCTGCCGGGCGGGCTTGAGCATAAAACGCTGATGGGCATGCCCAGGGAGCCGACAATATACAACGAGGTTGCGAAGGTATGCGATGTCAAGGATGTTTACATCACGCCTGGCGGCTGCTCCTGGCTGCACGGGGCTGTGAGCATATACAAGAAGAATGAGGATGATGGGAAGAAGGCGATTGAGGCTGCTTTCAAAGGCCACAAATCCATGAAGCATGTTTT
>JAGGSL010000015.1 GCA_021159125.1 Thermoplasmata archaeon | reverse complement strand
ATGCGGAGATACTGAAATTGTTCGGGGGGAAACAATGAACTGGAGATAAGCAATGCCTTTTATCCTCCTTCTTGCACTACTTTTCTGAATTAAAAAAGAATGGAAAGGGCTTGACAGCATGATACCCAGAAATAATTTAAACATTCTGCCTTTCATCAAGCATGGTGCTCAAAATGAACAGCTGGGTGATATTTGCAATACTTGCCATGATTGTGTGGGGCTTCTGGGGATTTTTTCCGAAACTGGCTACCAACTACATCAGCCCCAAAAGCGTTCTCGTTTACGAGGTAATCGGTGCAATCATTGTAGGCGTGGCAGTGCTATTCCTTATTAACTTCAAACCGGAGGTCAATGCAAAAGGCATAACTTTTGCAATTCTTACTGGAATAGCAGGAACGCTGGGCGCACTCTTTTTCATATTTGCAGTCAGCAGAGGAGAAACATCTGTTGTTGTTACTACAACTGCCCTTTACCCGCTGGTTACAATAACACTCGCCTTTTTGATATTGAAAGAACCAATAACGATAAAGCAGGGCGTAGGCATGATTTTTGCATTTGCGGCAATGATGCTCCTTTCCACTTAAATTATTAAGAGAAGATGAACACGACAAAAATCGTGGTCATACCTTCCGGGCTCTCCAATCAATTTATTTTTTCTCTCAGCCATTCCACCAGCTTGCCCCTCTTAATTCGCTCTTGCTCCGTCGTATCCCTCCAACGCACCGTCACGGTATCGTCCTCGAGAGTTGTGTAATCGACTGTTATGCAGAAAGGCGTACCTATTTCGTCCATTCTTGCATATCTCCTGCCAATGCTTCCCGCATCATCGTAAAATGAAGTAATGCCGCTTTCTCTCAACTCCATTTCTATTTCTCTGGCAATTGATGGAAGATTATCTTTATTCACAAGGGGAAAAACTCCTGCCTTTATAGGTGCAATGGACGAGGGCAGCTTTAGCATTACATATCTCTCGCCTTCTTTCTCCTGCTCGGAATAGTTGTGCTCCAGAATGCAATAAATTATTCTATCTATGCCGTACGAGGGCTCAACAACATGCGGAATGAAATTTTTGCCTGTTATGGTGATTTCCCTCTCCACCACATCGTAAAATTCCTTGCCTATCTCAACTTCCTTACCGTCTATTTCAAGGCGGATCGGCTCATCAGACGGCTCCATCTGCTCGAGCATCTCCTTTATTTCTTTTGCCTTTCCCTTGAATGCAGGCCCGAGCTTTCCCATATCAGGAATTATGACCTTCTTTTTCTCTTTCACCGGCTCGTCGTATAATCGGAAGGCGGTCATGTCTACGCCCGTAGCTTCCATATGCGCTTTTAGGTCATATGCTGTTCTGTCGGCAATGCCCACGCATTCAATCCATCCTAATGAGGTTAAAATCTCGGCATCCCAGCAGTCGCTTGCATAGTGTGCCATTTCATCAGGCATATGCTGGCGGAAGCGAAGCTTGCTTTCATCAATGCCAACCGAAAGAAGGAAATGCTTTGTCAGAGCCATGTAGTATGCAAGAGCTTCGTTGCTTATAATGCCCTTCTCAACAATGTTCCCGACAGTGTCTTTAATTTCATCCATGCCTGCCGGAATAAGTGTCATAACATCGTCTTTTATTTCATCAAAGCGCTCGTGACTCTTGTTTTCCGGATTA
Organism: Thermoplasmata archaeon; assembly: GCA_021159125.1. Taxonomy (GTDB): domain Archaea; phylum Thermoplasmatota; class E2; order UBA202; family DSCA01; genus VBQP01. Next base: position 24,326 of record JAGGSL010000015.1, on the reverse strand, counting down.
AAAAATATCTCTGCCTCTGCCATGGAGAATTCCCTCAAACGTATTATGCCCTGGCGGGGTGAAACCTCATTCCTGAAACCCTTTCCTATCTGCACAACTCCCATGGGAAGTTTTTTCCTTGAAAACTGGTAAAGGAACGGAAAATTAACAAAAATTCCCTGTGCTGTCTCAGGGCGCAGAAATGCTTTTTCCTTCTTTCTCGGACCTATTCCTGTCTCGAACATCAAATTTATTCTGCCCTCCTCCAGCCTTCCGCCGCATTCCGGGCATTCCATTTTTTTTCTATTTTCCTCCGCCACCTCCTCCGCCTTGAATGCCTTTCCGCATTTTTTGCATGTCAGTATGACGTCCATAAACTTATCGACATGGCCAGATGCTTTGAGGATGTCATAGGGAGTTATCACAGGCGTGGATATCTCAAAAAATTTTTCTCTGAAAACATAGAATTCTCTCCATTTGTTCTCAACGTTGTTCTTCAGCAGGGTGCCTATCGGCCCGTAATCGTAAAATCCTGCTTCCCCCCCGTAAATGTCATAAGAAGGGTAGAATATACCCCTTCGCTTTGAAAGTGAAATTATCTCGCTATATTTATCCATTCCACCACTATATCAGCGTCTTCATTAAATCAATATCGCAAACTATGCCCATTATCTCATTTCCCTCATCCATGACAGGCATCTGGTTTATTTTGTTATCGAGCATTTTCTGGGCAACTGCCGAAAGCGTTGTTTTTCTGAATACCGTAATGACATCTTTAACCATCACTTCCTTGACAGGTATGGGCGGAAGCTGTATCTTGGATGTTTCATAATACAAACGCATCACATCCCTTATTCCCTCCCAGCTCCATACATCCTCGTCCTCGCCTATGCCCATCTCGGATTTTACGACGTTCTCGTCCAGGTGGGAAAACGTGAACAAATCTCCGTCTGCTACAATGCCGGAGAGCATGCCCTCTCCATCAAGCACGGGCAGAGCACCTGCATCTGTTACCCTGAAAATTTTCATAACAACGGGCAGAGGCGTTTCCTCATAGACAGGCACGAATATCGGCGAAAGGTAACCGTCCACTTCATCGCCGTCAAATCTTTCTATAAGGCGCAGTATGTCTGAGGGTGAGACAATGCCCACAACCTCCCCATTCTCAACAACAGGCAATCCATGTATGCGTTTCTCATAAAATATTTTGGCTGCCTTCTTGATGTCATCATCCGGAGAAATCGTCACGGGATTGTCATTCATTATCATTGCAAGCTGGGCCTCATCAGAATTTCTGAAAAGGTCATTCCGTGTGATAACGCCGGCGAGCTTTCTTGTCCCTGCCTTCACAACAGGCATGCCAGATATCTCGTATTTTCCGAACATACGGAGGACGTCCTCCCTATTTCCCGGAACTTCTGCGACTATGATGTCTGTTGTCATCACATCCTTTACTTTCAATTTTCCTTTCATTTTTCCCCCTCTCCTATAAAACCCAAAATATGTGAATGCAAAATAACAGGCATTTTACGCACATGTGGGCGTGAAACACAGCTAACGATTCTTTCCATCTGATTGTTGAATGTGAAGACCCACATTTAAACATTTCCTTGGATTTGCTGTTATCATGGCCAACGCCTGCTCCCTCGATACATCAAAATTTTTCAGCAGATATTCCATCTCCTGCATGATATCAGGCGGCGCAATCATGGCGTTGTCTGTCCCTAGAAGGAGGGAAATGCCGCATTCAAGCATGCTCTCTATATCGGGGCGTATGCCGAAAAAAGCATTTGAGCGAGGACATACCGCCACCGGCACGCCTGCATCTGCCACAATCTCCAAATCATCTCTGCTTGCACTGCTCATGTGAATTAGAAGGGAAGGTTTCAAATCCAGTATTGCATTTATATCCTCCCTGAACGCCTCGCTTGCATGTATTGCAAACATTTTCTTCTTTTTATTGACGTGGGCAGCCACTTTCTTCAGCTCTTCATAATCCCAGTCAGAGATGCTGCTCAATCCGATTCCGTCAGAGATTTTTAATATTTCATTTATCTCTTTGCTGTCATACCTCAATTCCACAGGCCTTCCCAGAATCACAGCATTTAATTTGCTTCCCTCCATTGCTTTTTTTAAAATTTTTATGCCCCCAACGCCGCCTTCCCTGAAATCAAAAAAGTGGGTTGTTCCGCATTTTTCCATCACTGAAATTGCTTTCTTCATACCCTCCAGAATTTCCTTCTCTGATGCTTTTCTCATCATCTCATGTTTAAGCCCGTGCGGGGGAGCCACCAGCTCTTCCACCGTCCATGTTTTTTTATCAAGGGTGATAAATGCATCGCCAATATGGGTATGGCTGTTCACAATTATTTCCATTTATATGAGAAAGAACTATCTCTTAAAATCATTTTGCATGGGCACAGATACTTCAAATATTGCCCCCTTTATGTTTCCTCCCTCAACCCTGTTTTTGACTTCTATGCTGCCGCCGCCCATCTCCACTATCTTGCCCGAAAGATAAAGTCCCAGCCCGTTCCTCCTGCTCTTTTCCACCTTTCTCATGAAAATATCCTTCTGGATTTCCGGCGATATTCCAATCCCATCATCCTCAATGGTTATCCTGCAGAAATTTTTGTCACGCCTAGCACCAATGCGTATATTCCTGCAATGAGAGTGGAATATTGCATTCAGCAAAATGTTGTAAAAAACTTCTTTTATTAGAGGGATTCCATCTATTTTTATCCCAGAAGTGGTATAATAGATGCTTATCCCTCTCTTATCCGCTTCGTGCAAAAGCTGATTTATGATGTCCTCTATTGTCTCATCAACGTCTACCTGCTCTGCTGCCCGCTGCCCCATAGTGAATAATTTCTTCACATTGTCTATGAGCACCATATTATTTTTGACTGCAAGTTTGGCTCTCTCGACAAAATTTCTCTGCTCTTCTGAAAGTCCCGTATCTGATAGAAGTTCAAGATAGCCCATGACAACCTGGTTTTTGTTCCACATGTCATGCCTCAGAAGGGCGTTATAAAACTCGACTTCTCTCTGAATTTTTTTCAACTCTGTCACATCGTGGATTATGCCCTGTATCACTTTTTCGCCATTCTCCGCCAGAACTGCGAACTCGTTTCCTATCGCCAATTCGCCATTTTTTCTCCGGTATTCTATTTCATAATTTTTCACTTTCTTTTCCCTGAGAATTCTCCCTATGAACTCCTTTCTTTCTTCGGGATTTCTGTATGTTGTCGGGATGCCTGCCTCTTTAAGCTCCTCCTTGCTGTTATAACCAAAAAATTTTACCAGAGAAGAATTTGCTTCTATTATGCGTCCGTCAAGAGTGCTCATATAAATGCCTTCCACTGCATTCTCTATTATGCTCCTGTATTTCTTTTCCGATTGCGCCATTTCCTTTTTTATCTCAAGGTTTTTTATTGACGCCGCCGCTAAATTTGCAACGGTTTTTAGTATGCTTTTTTTATTGTCGGGCTCAGCACTCCTTGCATACAAAACACCTGCAACCTCTTCTCCAACAATTACCGGGACCGCAATTTCATCAATTCCGCATATTTCTTTACCTTCCTCTGCTGATTTTGAAACTACTTCAGGAGCATCCTGATTAAAAGAGATAATGCCATCGGGATTGCCATTTAATGCTTCATCGCGCATAACATATACGGCGCATTCATCAAAATCAGGCATTTCTTTCATCAGGGAGAGAATGCTGCCATATATCTTCCCCGCCGATTCTGAAAGAATTACTTCATTAAGAATATTGTCCATGAGTTCTAGTTCCCTGTTCATTTGTACAATGTGAATGAAGAAGATATATTTAAAATTGTTCTATTAAGACAAAATTGTTCTGACAGGACAATAATTCGGCACAGCAGGACTACATAAAAATTTTTAACCCCCGGGGATTTCAGTAATATGAAAGTCAGAATAGTGATGGGCAGCAAGAGCGATGAGAGAATTGCGGAAAAAGCAGAAGAGATACTGAAAAAACTCGGGATAGAGTATGAGGTGCATGTTGCATCTGCCCACAGAACCCCTGAAAAAGTCGAGGAAATTGCAAATAGCGATGCCGATGTGTTCATCGCAATTGCAGGGCTGGCCGCAGCTCTGCCCGGAAGCATAGCAGCCCATACCACAAAACCGGTGATAGGCGTTCCCGTCTCGGGAAAGGTGAATATGGATGCCATTCTTTCGATAGTGCAGATGCCGCCGGGGATTCCTGTTGCCGCTGTTGGCCTGGACAGAGGAGATAATGCCGCACTTCTTGCAGCTGAAATTCTGGCAGTTGGCAATGACGAACTGAAAAAAAAGCTCGAAGAATACAGAAAAGAAATGAGGGAAAAATATGTTTGATGCCGAAAAATTCATAGAAAAGGCGGTTGAAGAGATAAAAAGCAAGGTTAAAGGAAAGGCGGTGATAGCCACCTCCGGGGGTGTCGACTCCACGGTTGCGGCCAAAATAGGAAGCATGGCTCTGGGAGAAAATCTTGTTGCCATATATGTTGATACGGGCTACATGAGAAAGGGGGAAGGAGAAAAAGTGAAAAAGATTGTCGAGGGAATGGGCATAAAACTTCGCTACGTGGATGCAAGCAAGGAGTTCTATGAAGCGCTGAAAGGAGTGACAGACCCCGAGCAGAAAAGAAAAATAATAGGCGAAAAGTTCATCAGGGTTTTTGAGAGAGAGGCGCTGGAGGAAAAAGCGGAATATCTCATCCAGGGAACGATAGCACCCGACTGGATAGAGAGCGGAGGGGGGCTGAGGGATACGATAAAATCGCATCACAATGTCGGTGGTCTGCCCCCTGACATAAATCTTGAGATAGTGGAGCCCCTCAGGGATCTGTACAAGGATGAGGTAAGAAAGGTTGCCCGTGCGCTTGGCCTTGAAGTCGCAGAAAAGCAGCCTTTTCCAGGACCCGGGCTGGCGGTTCGCATAATAGGCGAGGCAACTGAAGAGAAGGCGAAGGTGATAAGAGAGGCATGCCACATAGTTGAAGAGGAGATAGAGAAAGCCGCCGAGGAAAAAAAGATGAGCAAACCCTGGCAGTATTTTGCAGTCCTCCTTCCTGTAAAAACAGTCGGCGTTCATGGCGACAGAAGAGCTTACGGCCATACCATCGCAATTCGGTCAGTAGAGTCGGTGGATGCAATGACCGCCGATTTCAGCCACATTCCTTACGAGGTGCTTGACCGCATATCAACAAGAATAACAAATGAATTGAACGAGGTTAACCGCATAGTATATGACATAACGAACAAGCCGCCTGGCACAGTGGAATGGGAATAAAATGGATTTCCCGGAATGGGAGCCGATTTACCTCGCCATCATAAAGGATTTTGGCTACAGCAGAAAAAAAGATGAGGTGGCGGCCCGGCTGCTCCATTCCATTGCAGGCAAAAAAAGCAGCAGGAAGGATGTGCTGAAGGATATAATAAAGGGAAATGAAATTTCTATATGCGGAGCTGCTGGCTCCCTGCAACACGACTTAAAGAATATCAATGGCATAATCATAGCAGCAGATGAAGCAACATCTGTATTGATGGAATATGCCCTTCCGGACATAATTGTAACAGACCTTGACGGAAATGTGGAAGACCAGATTAAAGCAAATAAGATGGGAAGCATTGCAGTAATCCATGCCCATGGTGACAACATTCCCGCCATAAAAAAATATGCACCCCTCTTTACAGGCAGAGTTGTTCTTACCACCCAGTCAGAGCCGTTTGACAACGTTTACAACTTCGGCGGATTCACTGACGGCGACCGTGCATTCCTCATGGCAAAGCACTTTGAAGCCAGAGAGATAAAACTTTTTGGCTTCGACTTTGAAAACCCGAGGGAAAAGGAGGGTAAGGACATTGAAATAAAAAGAAGGAAACTGAAATGGGCAAAAAAATTGATTGAGATGGAATAGATTACCTGATTTTTTCCCACTTCTTTAACTCAAGGACTTTCCCCAGAGAGCTTCCTCTCTTTATCTCTTCCCTTATGCGGTTCTCCCGCTCATGAACATTCAACGCCCTGTTCGCTATTTCCTGCGCCTCCTCCTTCGGCACAACAGCAATGCCCGTATCATCTCCCACAATCCAGTCTCCTTTTCTGATGAGCTGCCCTCCGCATACAATGTCGCATCCAATCTCTCCGTATCCTTTTGGCTCTCCCGCTTCAGGGACAATCTTTTTTGCATAGACAGGCATATCGCTCTTTAGAATCTCATGCACATCTCTTATCGCCCCGTCTATGACAACGCCCCCTATGCCTTTCTCCATGCTGCTCCATGTCGCAAGCTCGCCCCATATCGCCCTGCGCCCCTCGCCCGCCTCCACCACGATTATGTCGCCTTTGCCTGCAACATCTATTGCCTCCACCACCTTCGCCCAGTCGCCGTCCATTGTCTTTACGGTGATTGCCCTTCCGGCCATATGATAGCCCTTCTTCAACGGGGAAATGCCGCGTATCGCCCCCTTATTATGCATGGCATCGCATATGTTGCACGTCGAAACCTTCAAAAACGCCTCTTTAATATTTTCCCCGCTATATTTTTTGAAAAGTTCTGTTTTTATGGCTTTTCCCCCCTCAATCGCCTTTTTTATGTTCATAGCAGCTTCCGTGACATTTTCCGCCTTTATGATTGCCCCTCCGACAATGACTATGCTCGCCCCGTTTTCAACAGCAATATGGGCTGTCTCGCTATTTATCCCGCCGGCTGCAGCCACAGGCAGATTGCATTTCCCGGCAACTTCTTTCACCATTGCAAATGGCTCTGCACCTTTCATCTGCTCGTCAACGGCAACATGAACGCATACATAATCTGCCCCCATTTTTTCCGCCTCGACAGCCCTATCTGCCATTCCTGCGCTTTTCATGCCTATCATATCAACCATAACCTCTGCCCCGTACTGATGGGCTGATTTTATTGCCTCCCTCAGCGTTTCGTCGCTTGCCAGCCCCAATATGCATACCACATCCGCTCCTGCCTTTGCGGCAATTTCCGCTTCAACAGCGCCAACGTCCATTGTTTTCATATCGGCCACAACCTTTTTGCCCAGACCTTTCAGCCGCCTGATTATGTCCATGCCCTCTGATTTTATAAGCGGGGTGCCTGCCTCGAGCCAGTCTGCTCCTCCTGCTGCCGCCTCCCTGGCGATGGTTATAGCGCGCTCGGCATTTACCAAATCAAGGGCAACCTGAAGGAAAGCCATGGTTTTTAATTCAGCGGGCATATAAAAATCTATCATGGAAAATGATATGAATATCGGCACAATGTATTGGCATGCAGGACTGGGACAAGGATGGGCTATATGAAGCCGTGAAGGACATGCTCAGCAGGGAGGAATTTGAGAATAAGGTGAAGGAGGCGGCGGCAGAGTATGGGGAACTCATAGACGAGGCAGCGGCGGCAATGGTTGTGGTTGACAAACTGCGCGGCGATTTTTTCAATGTTGTGAAAATATCCGATTTAGAGGAATCGAAGGAAGTTACCCTATATGCAAGAGTTGAATTTTTAGGGGAAGTGAAAAAGTTTGACGGAGGGAAGGTTGCAAACATTGTCATTTCCGACGAGACAGGGATGTGCATGCTTGTTTTATGGGACAACAATGCAGGGCTTGCAGAGGACGGGAGAATTGTTGAAGGGATGACAATAAAAGTGATAAATGGATATGTCAAAAAGGGATATTACGGCATTGAGGTGAATGTGGGGCGATGGGGAATCGTGGAAATTGATGCAGGAGACATAAAGGGCTATGAAAAAAATGTGAAACTGGTGGATGCCAGGGAGGGAATAGTCAACATAAGAGCAAGGATAAAAAAAATTTACCCGACAAAAATATTCTTTACAGAAAAAGGGGAGAGGTTTGCAGCATCCATATTGGCCGAGGATGAAAGCGGGGAACGCCTCATTATCATATGGGATGAGATGGCAAAAGTACTTCAAGGCTTTGAGGAGGGAGACAGCATAGAGATAAAAAGGGCTTACGCGAAAAATGGGGAATTGCATGCAGGGGCAATAAGTTTTATCAAAAAATTGGCGGCATATGATAAAAAACCCGAGTGATACATACAAATTTATAAATAAGCATACAATATTCATTTTAAAACATAAAACTGGGGGAAAAAATGTTGACAAAAGCAAATGCAAGGGTAATTTTTGTAATGGCAGTTATAGCTTCGTTGATGCTTGTAACTTTAAACGGGGTGAAAGAGAGCAAAGGCCTTTCGCCTTCATACTCTGAAGTAAAGACCACGGATTTTGTATGGGCATATAACAGCACAAGCGGGGAAGTGACTTTCACCGCCATAGCCTCTGGCATCTCAAATTATACATGGGATTTTGGTGATGGAAGTATTGGCTACGGAAAAAAAGTTAACCACGATTATGCCGAAGGTAAAAATTATACCATCACGCTGATAATGAAAAAAGACGGTGATGACATAACACTTGCCAAATACCTCAATATGACAGATGGCGGCACACCGGCGGTAGATTTTTACTGGGAGCCGGAAACACCAACCACATCAGATATGATTCAATTCTGGGACAATTCAACAGATCCCGACGATGACATATACAACTGGACATGGGATTTTGGTGATGGAAGCATAAGTTATGAGAGAAATCCTGTTCATAGATATGCAGACGATGGAACATATGACATAACGTTGTTTGTGAAGGATTATTCAAGCGGCGGGAACAGCGTCACAAAACAGATTTTTGTGTTCAATGTTCCGCCAGTTGCCGATTTTTACTGGACCAGAGATAGCGACTCCATAAAATTCCTGGACTACTCTCATGATTCGGACGGTAGTATTGCAAACTATACATGGGATTTTGGCGACGGTAACATAAGCCATGAGCAAAATCCGGTTCACAATTACAGCCAATACGGCGCATATTATGTAACTCTCACAATAAAGGATGATGACTCGGCATCCAATTCAACAACAAAGATGGTGAATACATTCAATGAAATTCCGTATGTGAATTTTTTCTGGTCTCCCCTTGCGCCGACTGTGCTTGACATGGTTCAATTCAGCGATAATTCATCCGGTATAGATGATGAGATAGTAAACTGGACGTGGGATTTCGGTGATGGGAATACAAGCTACGAGCAGAATCCTGCGCATCAGTTCGCTGAAAAGAAAACTTATACTGTAACGCTGACGGTAATCGACGAAGGATATGCCCTTAATACCCGCTCAAAGGAAATTGAAATTGTGAATGCTCCTCCGGTAGTAAATTTTTCATGGGAGCCCCAGTACCCTGCGGACGGAGAGGCGGTGAATTTCACCGATGAATCATACGATATGGACGGGTATATTGTGAATTATACGTGGAACTTCGGCGACGGAAATATAAGCTATGAGAGGAACGCAACTCATACCTTTGCAAAAAGCGGTACCTACGCCATAAATCTAACTGTCAGAGACAATGACGGTGCTTCATCAAGCAAAGTTTATTATATCAGGATAGCAAACATATATGTCGATGATGATGCACCTCCGGAATGGTATGATGCGAAACATGTACATACCGTCCAGGAAGCAGTGAACAATGCAAGCGAGGGATACCACATATATGTCCTTGAAGGGAATTACAGGGAGAATGTGGTGGTAGACAAAACAGTCATAATTGAAGGAGAAAATGCAGTCATTGACGGAATGGGCGCCGGAAATGCCATAACCGTCACTGCCGACAAAACGGAAATAAAAAACCTGGAAGTAAAAAATGCTTCCAATAATGCAGGAATAGAAGTTCAGGCAAATAACGTCACCATAAAGAACTGCGTATTCACTGATTCAAAAATCGGATTGTATATGAAGGGAGATGATGGCAAAGTCACCAACAGCAGCATAACAGGCAACATAAAAGGAGCGATAATAGATGGCTCCCGCAACCTTATTGAAAATAATAATATTTTGCAAAACACCAACGGTACCGATATCAACGGAGATGGGAATAAAGTTGACAGCAATAATTTCGTAAATAACATTTTTGCCGTTGAGATTATAAACGGAGATGGGAATAAAGTTGACAGCAATAATTTCGAGGGCAATTCATTCGCAATAGATGTTTACACGTCGGGAGAATGCAGTATAGATGGCAACAACATAAACGGAAATGGAAATGGAATAAGGCTGCTTTCGGATAATTCTACCTCGGTTGATAATAACACATTGAATCTCAATGCAGTGGGTATTCTCATAAACGGAGATGGGCATAGGATAACAAACTGCAGTATCACAAATAACAACAACGGAATAAATATTGATTCCTCTTATAACACGCTGATAAACGGATGTTCATTTTCAGATAATGGTTATGGAATTTACATCGATGGAAGTGATTACATAACGGTAAGCAACAGCGAATTCGATTCCCATAGCCCGGATGGATTATACGCCACGAATTCTTCAAGAATTGGAATATTCAGCTCTTCTTTCTCTTATGGCGGAGCGAATATCAGGGAGTGTTCGGTTGTGGAAATAAATTACTGCAACTACACCGGTGGGTACGGCCTGAACTTAACGAATTCCAGCGCCATGATAAAAAATTGTACTGTACACGGAGGTAATGTGGGGCTGGCAGCGCACGGCGGCAACATAACGCTCAGGGATTCCGAGATATATGGAAATGATATCGGAGTTAAAATGCAGGGACGGGGCATGATAGGGAATTGTTCAATCCATGACAACACATACGGCATATATGGGGCAGATTGGGATGGTTTGGGCAGTGTAAATATTACAGCCTCGCTATCAAAAAACGTATATGGCATATATCTCGATAATTTTTCATATTCAACTCTTGAAAACATTTCGTTTTCGAATAATACTTGCGGCCTGTACATGAAAAATTCCAGTTATAATAACGTTCTAAATTGTACACTTTCTAAAAACGAAAAGAGCATTGTGATGGAAAACTCGCAGCACAATACATTGAAAAACAATACAATGAAGGAAAGCTCAACAGCATTTGAAATCATAAACAGCAGGTATAACAGCATTTCTGAAAATGAGATAAAGGAAAGCGGCACAGGGCTTCTTCTCTCGTATTCTCCCCTGAATACATTTACAGAAAACAAATTTAATGAAAATGATTATGGCATAGATGTTGAAGGAAGCGAAGTTGAACACTTTTATGAGGACATGGATGCGTCAAATAAAGTAAACGGAATGCCTGTGTATTATATGGTGAATGGCTCTGCAGGCACAATAAACGGCATGGCCGGCTATATTGCGTTTATAAACTGTGCTGATTTTGCAGTTAATGCTTCAACGGAAAATAACGGAGAAGGCATACTGATAGTCAATTCAAGCAACTTTTCCGTAACAGGGAGCAACTTTTCAGATAACATTGATGGCATGGTCGTCATCTCATCCGGCAATGGTGTCATAAAAAATACAATAATTTCATTCAACACCAATGACGGGGTAATATTCCGCTCATCTCATGATATTTCCATAACGAACTGCAATATTTCCTCCAACGGGCAGAGGGGAATAAATATGTACAGTGTGGGAAAGGAAAACGGAAATTTTGCGATAAAGGACAGCACCATATCCTTCAACTGGCTGGGCATAAATATAGAGAACGTGGATTCAAATAAAATTGAGAATACAACAATCTACGAAAATGAGAAGAGCGGCATCAGACTTTTCAAATCAGATAATAATTTTATCTCCTCGAATAGAATTTATGGTAATGAATACGGCATACATATGATAAACTCGGAGCTATCTAACATTTCAATAAATGAAATCCGGGAAAATGACGAAGGAGTGAACCTCTCTCAATCCTATATGGTGAAATTATTTGGAAATACACTCAACAACAGCGATACAGGATTGTACGCTGGAGATTCAAGCGCAGATGTAACGAATTGCATATTTAAGGAAAATGATAAAGGGGTCTATGCCCGCCATTCCTCGCTCGACATAACGGACTGTTCGTTTACAAACAATTTTTATGGGCTGCATGTATCGATGTCAACCCTGTCTGTCGAAAAATGCGATGTAACCGAAAATAATTATGGAATTTCACTGTATAGCTCCGACAATGCAAGCATTGAAGATTGTGACGGCATATACAACAACACTTACGGCATTTTTTCAAACTCCTCTTCATATGCAGAAATACGAAATTGTTCTATTTTCGGCAATGAATACGGCTTATTTATCGAGGACGGTTCAGACAACAGAGTGGAGAAATGCACGATATACAATAACACAGACGGAATAAGCATTGTAAACGCATCCTCCTCAAATATGATTTTCACATCGCTCATACATCACAACCTTCACGGGCTAAATATAAAATCAGATGGCAATGAAATAATCAACTGCTCATTCTGGAAAAATGTTTATGGGGTGGAGATAGAAGGAAAAAATAATAAGATATACCACAACAACTTTGCATACAATGTTGAAAATGCTTTCGATACCGGGGTTAACAACTCATGGGATAACGGATATCCCTCTGGAGGAAATTACTGGAGTGATTATGCAGGTACGGATATGTATAAAGGAAATGCCCAGAATCTCTCCGGAAGTGATGGGATAGGAGACATACCCTACAAAGTACCCGGAGCAGGAAGCAGGGATAACTACCCCCTCATGGGATTATATGAAAATGCATCTGCCATCCCCAACAGCCCTCCGACCGCCTTATTCTCATACTATCCAAAAAATCCATTCTCAGGAGATGAAATAAGCTTCATGGACCGTTCCACAGATCCAAACGGGCGGGCGGATATAAAATCCTGGGACTGGGATTTCGGAGATGGCAACACCAGCAGCGAGCAGAATCCTTTGCACTCATATGACCGCAGCGGGGTGTATAATGTTTCCCTTACTGTAGAAGACGGAAGCGGGGAGAAAAGCAGTTATAACGTGAGCATAGAGGTGCTAAATGTTCCTCCTGATGCAAACTTCAGCTTTACCCCTGAAAACCCATCAACATCAGATACGATACAATTTACCGACGGATCAATCGATTCCGACGGTTTTATTACAAACTACACATGGGATTTCGGAGATGGCACCACACTACAGGAAAAGAATCCGCAGCACAAATACCATAAGAGCGGAGTATATGCGGTCACGCTAACCGTAACAGATGATTCCGGCGCCAAATCAACGATAACAAAGAAAATAACTGTTTCAAATGCACTTCCAACTGCAGAATTTTTCTTCATCCCGGAAAAAGCGTCTGCCGGCGAGAAAATAAACTTCACCGATGTATCAAGCGATGATGGCAAGATAATAGCATGGCACTGGGATTTTGGGGATGGAACAGCATCGGACAAACAGAATCCACAGCATTCTTACAAAGAAAGCGGGAAATATACCATAACGTTGACCGTGAAAGATAATGAAGGAGGGGAAAGCACAATAACAAAGACCATAGAGATAACTTCCAGCAACACACCGGGATTTGAGATAATTGCATTGCTTACAGGCATATTTGTATCGATAATGTTAATGAAAAGAAGGGACAAGAAAGTTTAATAACCCCTATTATTTCACAATTTCCAGGAGATGAAGAATCATGAAGGCAAATAAGGACGTTTTAAAGAAAATAAAAGAGTTGGAAGACGAAATCAGATACAATGAGGCGATGCTGGAGGAGGTTTATGAAACGCAGGAGGCTTTATTTCCCATATTTGCAGATTTGGTTAAACTAATAAGCAAGATTTATGAAGAGATGCACATACAGGATAGCGAATTCAAGAAACGCATAACACGTTTGATGGAAACTTTTGTTGACCGTGAGGATATCATGGAGAAATATAATTCAGATAATGAAAAAATAGAAAGCGAAAGTGGTATGGCATATACATAAATGAAAGACGATAACATTCAGAAAGATGAAAAGATAAAAGAGCTGTCAAAAAAAATAGAGGAAGGCATAGAACAGGGATACATAACCGACAAAAATTCTATAGAAAAATTCAAGAAAAAGTGGTGCAGGGAAAATGGCATATCAACAATGCCGACAAATACTCAAATTTTGATGAGCCTGCCAGATAAAAGGAAGCAGGATATGAGAAATCTGCTGCAAAGAAAGCCGGTTAGAACCCTCTCAGGAGTGGCAGTCATTGCAGTGATGACATCGCCGCATCCCTGCCCTCACGGAAGATGCATTCCCTGCCCTGGCGGACCTCCGTTCTCCGCCCAGAGCTATACCGGGAAGGAGCCTGCCGCGCAGAGGGCAAGCATGCACAATTATGACCCTTTTGAACAGACGAAGGACAGGATAAAGCAGCTTGAAACAGTGGGGCATGACGCAGATAAAATCGAGCTCATTATAATGGGCGGAACTTTCACGGCCCGGGATTTTCATTATCAGGAGTGGTTTGCAAAACGATGCTATGACGCCATGAATGGAAAAAATGCGGCAAACCTTGAAGAAGCAAAATTTTTGAATGAAAGGACAAAGCATAGATGCGTGGGGATGACGGTTGAGACAAGGCCCGACTGGTTCAGGCTCCAGCATGTCGACAGAGCGCTTGAAATAGGCGCAACAAGGGTCGAGCTCGGTGCCCAGATTTTAAATGATTCGGTGCTTTATGAAATGAGAAGAGGCCATACCGTTTCTGACATTTCAGATGCAACAAGGATAGCGAGAGATTCTGGCCTCAAAATATGCTACCACATAATGCCGGGTTTGCCGGGAAGCGACAGAGACAAAGACCTTGAATCTTTCAGGAGAATGTTCAGCGACGAAAATTTCCGGCCGGACATGCTCAAAATTTACCCGACCCTTGTGGTAAAGCCATCTTTACTATACCAGAAATGGAAAAACGGGGAATACGAGCCGCTCACCGCTGAAGAGGCAGTGGATCTCATTTCAGAAATGAAGGAATATGTTCCTGAATGGGTCCGCATCCAGCGCGTTGAAAGAGATATACCTGCAAACTTGATAGATGCAGGGGTGAAAAAAAGCAACCTCCGCCAGCTTGTCCAACTCAAAATGGAAAGGGAAGGGAAGAAGTGCAGGTGCATAAGATGCAGGGAAGTGGGCCATCGCCGGTATAAGGAGGGGGTGGAGGTGGCGGAGGTTGAGATGGTGAGGCGGAAGTATGAAGCAAGCGGGGGAAAGGAAATATTTCTTTCAATGGAGGATACAAAAAATGATGTGATTGTGGGCTACTGCCGCCTCCGCTTCCCCTTTGCGCCTCATCGCCCTGAAGTGGGAGAAAACGATGCAATTGTGAGGGAGTTGAGGGTGAGCGGCTCCCTTGTGCCGATCGGAAAGAAGGCAGGGAAGGAGTGGCAGCACCGCGGATACGGAAAGCAGCTTCTTGGCGAGGCAGAAGAGATTGCAAGAGAAGCTGGAAAAGAAAAAATCCTTGTTTTGAGCGGTATAGGCGTCAGAGAATATTACAGAAAATTGGGATATGGAAGAGACGGTATTTATATGAGCAAATCACTGGATTAGGAAAACAGCGTCAGATATGAACCCAGCAGATATGCAGCAGCAGCAACTATGTAAAATCCTCCGAGAGTGAGATAGAAAGAGGCCCAGAGCTCGTTATTCTCAAGTGTTGTGACGGAAATGTTGTTTTTAGCCATTTTGTAAAACATCCAGGCAGTGGGAAACGCAAGAATGAAAAGAGCGAGCATGTTGGGAGGCAGCCATCCGGATGCCACATAGAAAACCAGCAATATGAAAGTCAGCACTGACAGAAAGCCGATTATGTATACCAGCGTCTTCCATTTGTGGTAAACAACAGGCGTTATTATACCACAATTTCTGTCCCCCTCGATATCATCTATGTCCTTTGTATTCTGCCATGCAAGCACCCACACGGCCATTACGCTTCCAAGGAGCCACGGAGCTGCATCTCCAGGATTGCCAAATATGCTCCACGCCGCAGGAAGCGGCAGCAGACCGCGGGAAAGAGAAAGTGATATCGTATTCACCCAGAGACGCTTTTTTACTCTGAAAGGTTCGAGATTATAAAATATGCCAAACAGAATGAAAACCATCATGAACATTCCATAATAAGCGCCGACTGCAAATCCAACAAGTATTGAGAATACCGCAAGAGTCCATGCTGCTATCTCTGCCTGGGATATGCTTATTTTTCCGCTCGGAATAGGACGGTAATCCTTGTGATTCTGTATATCTATCTCAACATCCTCTATCTGGTTCAGTATCTGCCCGACCGCCTGAGCTGCAGACAGGGCGAGAGACGCAAATATGATTACATGAAGATTTGGCCAGAATGAGGATAAATTTCCGTATGCTGCCAGCTGTATGATTACCCCAAAAAATACCGCGATAAATGGTGCTACGAGAGTAAATGGTCTAACCAGTTGTAGCCATGCCTTAACTTGTCCACCCATTAAAATCTAAATACACATCTCATTAATAAAGCTTAGCATCAAAAAATTTGGATAAGGGGAAAGAAAGCCTATAGAAGGCTTATTCCTGCTGTGGCAATAGAATAGCCAAGCATGAAGTTTGTGTTTGGAACGCCGAGCCCTATCTTCCCGAAGTTAATGTATATTCCTGCAAATCCCCATGCCATGAACACCTGAGGCCCAACAAGATCCCAGTATTCTATTCTTGGCGGAATGAGATTCACGCTGAGAGAGCCCGTATATCCAATCATGGGATACAGCACGAATATCGGCCTGAGCATGATTCCAAGGAAAGCCTCTCCGGGATAAAGAGGAATCCATGAGCAACCCTGCCCTACGCTGATTATGGGTGTAAATACGTCGAAACCGTGTGAAGGGCCCCAAAGCAGCCTATTTACCAATGGTGTGGCATACTCTGCAGGCAGTATACCCAAGTCGACCATCATCTGCACGGCATTCTCTATTATCTCCCTTGCCCTGCTCTTCTCTTCATCCGATGACGAATCGGAATACAGAACTTTGAAAGATTGTGCTGCCTCATTTATTTTCTGTGACAACTCTTTTGCCTCCCTTACGGTTATTGAAGCCTGTACATCAACTGCAGCCCCTCCGGTCTGCTTAACCACAGAGCAGGTTACAGGTATAACCTTCTGCTCGCTGCTTGAAGAAGCGGGCAACGAAATTGCCGGCACTACCAAAAGCGCTGCTATTCCTAAAACCAAACCCAACCTAAATGCATTCGTTTTCATTATACAATCACCTAATTATGAGAATGGAAAGCACATATATATTTATTTCGTTAGCGGAAGTTTACAAACATGCACCATATCTTTCGACATTGCTATCTTTACCTCCAATTTTTTCGCCATTTCCGAAGCAAATTTTCCGGTTTCCTCCACACCGCGAAATTTCAAAGTTTTTTTATAATACAAGTTCACGAGTAACAGATTTTCCGGTGGGGAAATTCCAAAATTAATTTTGCTTTTTCCGTTTATGGCATTTTCTAACTCGCCTATTGATATCTCGCCCCTCCCCGCCTTCTCCGCCGCAGCCACCATGCGCCTCACCTGGTTCCATAAAAAACTTTTGCCTTCAAAATCTATTTTGAGAATGCGGCTGCCTGAAACTTTTGCCTTCAAAATCTTTCTTATCGGGTTCCTTCCGTCCAGCCGTGCAAAATTCGTGAAATCGTGCTCTCCGACAAAAAGATTGATTGCCTCTTTCAAAGCAGCCATGTCAATGCCGTCGTTATAAAGGTAATATCTGTATTTCTTCTTTAAAGCATGGCGGGGGTTGAAGTCATCCGGCGCTTCGGCAAAGCCCACCACCCATATGCCCTTAAGCGTGTGAACAAGCGCGTTTACAACCGAATTGCTGTCCATATCTGTGTTAAAAGCCACAACATTTCCTGCAGCGCTCACGCCCCTGTCCGTCCTTGATGCCACCCGCAGATGTTCACCGCTCCCTATCGCCCCCATCTCCCTGAGGTTTTTTTCCAGCGCCCCTTCTATTGTTTCAATGCCGGGCTGGCGTGCAAAGCCGTGGTAAAGCGTACCGTCGTAAGCAATTTTCAGTGCAAGACGCATGTTTTGTAATCAACTTTTTATTTAATTTCTTTATGTCATTGTAATGAAGGAAAAATTTGTTAGGCTGATGTGCTGCCCTGCCTGCAGGGGTGAACTCGAACTGCAAGTTAATGAGAAGGAGGGAGATGACATACTGGAAGGAATGCTCATATGCAGAGAATGCAAAGCAGAATATAAAATAAAGGATGGCATACCGTATATGATAAATGAAAGTGGGCCCGCCGAGATTTGAACTCGGGTTACCAGCACCCCAAGCTGGAAGGATGCCAAGCTACCCCACGGGCCCGAAAAGCAAATGGTAAATCGAACAGGGTAATAAAGCTTTTACTTTTTGAGGAAGGAAAGGAGGGCTTCTTTTGAGCTGTACTGCGGCACAAATCCTGCCTTTTTTGCCTTCTCTCCAGATGCAACCCACGGATATTTCACAAAATCCAGTATTTCAGGAGGAATCTGAACCAGGTGGAGACCCCATAGCGCCTTCAAAAGGGGATAAAGCACGGAGTCAGGCATTTTTACAGCTTTCTTTCCGGCTGTCTCTATCACCTCCTTCCATGAAATGGTGCCTTCGCCGACAATGTTAAAGACGCCTTCATGATCATTCATCAAAAAGAATTCATATGCCCTTCCGATGTCGTCCTCATGTATGAACTGCATCTCGGGATTGCTTCCTCCGACAAGGGGAAGAATGGGCCAGTTGAGGAGTTTTGCGTAAAATTGCTCGGTCGTTGGTCCAAGAACAAGGCAGGGACGGAATATCGTTAAGGTTATGTTATCATTTTTTTCCTTGAAAGCATTGCACACCTTTTCTATCTCGACCTTGTGCCTGCTGTAATAGTAGGTGGGATGAGGCTTTACAGGACTTTCCTCCGTGTAAACAGGGCTGTTGGGCCATGTGCCATATACGGTTGTGCTGCTTGTCATTATGATTTTTTTGACGCCCGCACGCTCTGATGCCTCAAGAACATTTTTCGCCCCTTCAATATCAATGCTGCGCATTTCCTTTTTGTTGTGTATCGGGTTCAGCACAAATGCGAGATGGACGACAGCATCCACCTCATTCTCTGCAAAAAGCTCTCCCAGTTTGTCGCTTCTCACATCCATGCGATGGTAATCCAACTTGCTGAACGAATGGTCGTATTTTCTTCTCGAAATGCCCACCACTTTTTCGACTTCCTCGTTTCTCTCAAGGCGCTCCATTATCTTGCGCCCGAAATATCCCGCAACGCCTGTTATCGCCACTTTCATATGCCTCAATGCAAAACGAATTTATAAATCATGCAGCCGGTCATGCGATCGGAATGACCTCCAGTCCCTGGTTGCGCGAAGTTAAATATATTCCTGCAATCACAAGCACGCCGCCCCCTATGGTATAGGCAGTTGGCACCTGATGTATCCATGGAAGAACGAAGGCAAGCAATGCAGAGCCCAACGGCTCTCCCAGCAGCGACACGGAAGCAAGAGAGGCACGCACAAACCTAAGCGAGTAGTTGTAAAGGGTATGGCCGAACATGCCGGAAACGAGAGCCATCAGAAAAATTATCCCGTAATCACGCATGCTTATTCCGTACAGCGGAGATGAAAATGCAAGGCACAAAACAAGCAGGGTAACGGAGGCAAATGCATAAACCACGAAAGCATAACAGAAAGTGGAGGTATTGCGGCGCATCTTCCTGCCGCCGAGTATGTAAAGCCCCGCCGCCGCCCCCCCAAGCATGGCAAGTATGTTGCCCTCAAGGGTTGAAGAGCGTATGCCGTAGTTTCCCGCGACGAGAATTGAAACACCGGTGAGAGAAAGAGCTATGCCGCCCACGTTCAAAAGAGATGGTTTTTCTTTAAATAGGAAGTATGCAAGCGGGGTCACAAGCACGGGATGCGCCGTAACAAGTATGACAGAGCTTGCCACAGATGTTTTTTCAAGAGATGATATCCACAAAGCGAAGTGAGCAGCGAGAATGACGCCTATGGCAGCCATAAAAATCATGTCACGGGAAGGAAGAGAGACTATCTCTTTCCTGCGGTTTTTATCAAATAGAATGAACGGTGAGACGAGCAGCGTCGTGAAAAGAAGGCGGTAAAAGGCGATGGTTAAAGGGGGCGATTCTGCCGATACAATAAATATGGCTGCAAATGAGACAGACACTATCGAAATGAAGAGAGCGACATATGGCTTTTTCACCATATGCTAACTCTGCCCTGTTTTTTGTTTTTTCTATTTATTTTACAATGCACCGGGATGGCATAAGTTCTACCATCTGGGATTATTGTATCTCGGCCTCTCAGTGCGGGGTGAGTATCTGCGCCTTCCAAAATTTCTCTCACCCTGCCTGGGCCTTCCGCCTCCTCCGCCAGACCTCCTGCTGTATCTTCTATCGCTTCTTTCCTCGGAATATCGTGTGAACGGGACTTTTCTGAAGTCAGGCATATCCGCGCGCTCTATCTCCATGTCATATTCTTTCTGGATTCGTCTGAAGTTGTCATGGTCGCGCTTTGTGAGAAGCGTCACTGCCTTCCCTTTCTCTCCTGCACGTGCCGTTCTCCCTATACGGTGAACGTATTCTTTCGCGGTCTTCGGCGTGTCGTAGTTGTATATGTTGGTGACATCCTTTATGTCAAGCCCTCTTGCTGCGACATCTGTCGCCACAAGCACATCCGTATTTTTATTCTTCAGAGAGTTGAGTGACTGGAGGCGCTTATTCTGGCTCATTCCGCCGTGTATCGCAACTGCATTCACTCCCTGGCTTTTGAGGTTTTTGGCAACAACATCTGATTCCTGGCGGGTGCTGCAGAAAACTATTGCAAGCCCCGGCGTGCTATTCTTTAGCAAATGAACAAGAAGAGAGAACTTCATGTTCTGCTGGAGTATGTCGTAATATACCTGCTTCAGCTTGCTTGCATCAACATGGGAGTGCGTCTTGATGATTTCCGGGTTTCGGAGATACCTGCTCATTATTCTGTGAACTTCGTCATATATCGTGGCGCTGAACATCAATGTCTGCCTTTCTTTCGGGGTGTGAGATATTATCCTGTCAACGTCATCTATGAATCCCATGTCAAGCATTCTGTCTGTTTCGTCAAGAACAAGGAAACGAAGATTGCTGAAATTTATTGTACCTCTGCCGAGATGGTCGAGTATTCTGCCAGGAGTGCCGACAATTATGTCCGCCTTTTTTATATTTTTCATCTGCGGCTCTATGCTAACGCCGCCGTATATGCTCGTTGTTTTTATGCGAAGTGGCGCCCCAAAATCCTGGAAAACCTCTGTAACCTGCACGCAAAGCTCCCTTGTAGGGGTCAGAACGAGCGCCTGTATGCCCTCTCCCGGGGAGATTTTGTCAAGTATGGGAAGTGCAAACGCAAGGGTTTTCCCCGAGCCTGTTTCAGCCTGCCCCACAACATCTCTTTTCCTGTTTATTTCAGGTATGCATTTCTCCTGGATATAGGTCATTTCCTCAAATCCATGTTCTCTTGTTTTTTCAAGAAAAACTTTATTCATATTTACTTCTTCAAATTTCATATTAATCCTCTAATACTGGCTGTAATGCCATTGTTTTCTTTCTTCATTTTTTTACCTTTGTAACAACAGCAATTAACAAAAAGAGCATAACAAACAAACCAAATTATCCTAATACATGCCCTTCATATATTAAATCACGTGTCGTCAGCTCAATAGGCAGTCATGATATTTATAGTTGGTGGTATTGCCGGGCATAAACCAGCGAAATTTTTAATAGCGAGTAGCAGATGTATGCATGTGGTAATATGAAAAAAATGCTATCTGTTGCAATTGTGTATATGATTGTTTTGAGCGGGCTGGGAGTGACTGCCGTTTCAGTAGAGCGAGACTCATTTTCCACGTCGCTGGCTGCCATGGATACATCAAAGGCTGCAAGTGTTGAATTTTCACCTCCTGCCCTCACCAAAGGCACGGACGGATACATCCGGGTGGAGTGTGATGAAGCAGATTACCTCCTCAATCCCGGAAAGCCTTTGCTTCCCCGCACTGTTAAAACTTTCGAGTTGCCCTTCGGCGTGAGAAATGTCAGGGTGGAGGTGGAAATTAAAGGAGTGCAAGAGCAAACTGTCAGTTCACAAATTGCTCCTGCGCCTGCGCCAATGCCATTGTCTCCCATCGACGGCTACAGACCGCCCGGGAAAGACACAGAGCTTTACAGCAGCCATGATATGTTTCCGTCATCATGGTACAGCTACAACGTGGGCTGCGGGCTGAACGGGGAAATGGAGCATGTGACATACGTGACTGTTAACATCTATCCTGTTCGATATGTTCCTGCTGACGGGCTGTTATATGTGGCAGACAGCGCTGATATTCGCATAACATATGACCCGCCTGCATTCACCCTGCCGAAGAAAGATACCTACGAGCTTGTTATAATTGCACCCCAAAAATTTTCATCTGAACTCCAGCCGCTTGTTGACCATAAAATCAGCCACGGCGTGAGCACGAGGCTGGAAACAACAGAGGAGATATACGCGCAGTATAGCGGTGTGGACGAGCCCGAGAAAATAAAATATTTCATTAAAGATGCAGTGGAGCAGTGGGGCACGAAATATGTCATGCTTGTTGGCGGACTCAAATCCACCTTTTACGCAAAGCCCCGCGATAATGCCAACTCAGGCGTCACAGGATGGTATGTGCCTGTGAGATACTCAAATCTTGTATCGGGAGAGCCCGGCTATCCATGCGATATGTATTATGCGGACATTTACAAGGAAGGCGGGGAATTCGACAACTGGGACAGCAATGGAAATGGAATATTTGCGGAATGGACAGACGAGACAGGGCAGCCTGAAGACGTGCTTGATTTATATCCTGATGTAGCCGTAGGCAGGCTTGCATGCCGCAACATTCAGGAAGTCAGAGATGTTGTTAATAAAATAATCACCTATGAGACGACAACGTACGGCAGCGACTGGTTCGACAGCATAATGGTGGCTTCAGGCGACGGATTCCTTGACCAGCATGACCTGGACTTCCAGTGGGACACAAATGGATTGCCAGACGGAGAATACACCATATACGGGCAGAGCAAAAACGACGAGGGTGTGACAGGCCCGGCTGATGTTATACGTGTTACTCTTGACAGGAATGCAGACACTTCATTGCATTTCAACCATGATGACCATCTCAACCCCGCTCTGGAGAACGGATATCCTGCCCCGCCGATTACAGAGATTGTGTCTGTATCAAATGGTGATGTTCTTGGCAAAGACGATTACTCCTACACTCCGAGTGAGAGCGAGGCTTACTGCAACACACTTTTCTGGTGGGCAAACGTTTCTTATGAAGATGGCGTGCTTCACATAAGGGGCAAGTCGTATGATCCGCAGCCATACGGAAATGTCACAGACGTTCATGTATGGGTTGAGAACAGCAACGGAGATATTGTATTCAACGATTACAGAAATCATACGGAGATGTATTATGAAGGAGAGTGGGTGACAGGCGCCAGATCGCTCCATGGCAGGGGAGGAGCTCTATATTACATGCCAGAACGTTTTGATAGGGATATTCTATGGACATCCAACGGCAGATTCACAGGGCAGGAGGATATAATAGAGGCTTTCAGCGAAGGACATGGCTTTGCGTTTTTCTCAGGGCATGGCAGTCCGGGCTACTGGGGCGACCAGTATCCGGGCATTCCCGGAAACCGCCAGTACGGCTCCGTTGACGGACTTACAGTTTCCCAGGTTACGCCCTGGTTCCCGTGGGTAAAATTCCCTGTATTTCCGATGAAGCAACTTTCCAACGAAGGTAAATATCCAATAACTGTTGTCGGGGGATGCCACAACAGTCTTTTCAACGTTTCGCTTGCTCCATCAGTGCTTGACATTTTCTTCCTGATATTCTTCGGCAAGAACATATACATGCACACATACGGACAGCCGACGCCTGAATGCTGGGGCTGGTACATGGTGAAGATGCCTGATAGCGGGGCGATTGCATCCATGGGCAATACAGGATTCGGATGGGGGTGGGAAGGAGAGTTCTGCACAGTCGGGGCAGGAGACGGATGGATTACCTCTGAATTCTTCAGACAGTACGGCGAGCATGAATATGACATTTTAGGAAAAGCATACACACAAACGCAGACAAGCTACATCAGCCATTTCAAATCATTTACATTGCCAGAATGCTGGTGGTTCCCTGATTCGGGATGGGATTCCATAGATGAGAAGGCGGTGCAGCAGTGGGTTCTGCTTGGAGACCCCTCACTGAAAATAGGAGGATATCCGTAAAGAAGAGTTGAAATCTTCCAGCAGGCATCTCGACAAAGCCCAAATAAAGAGGATTTTTGAATGACGAGATTCCGCATCTCTCGAAATCCGTATATATTCTCAATCTCATATCA
>JAGGSL010000091.1 GCA_021159125.1 Thermoplasmata archaeon | reverse complement strand
AAGGAGTAGTGGTTGTAACCATGATGAATAGAAATGAGAATGCTCAGGTTGGTGTCATTGTTGCGATACTGATGGTTTCTCTTCTTGTGGCAGTGCTCGTTATTGTCCAGGTATACTATGTGCCAAACTGGATGAAAGATAAGGAGTCAAATCATATGGATGCAGTCGCAAACCAGTTCTCGAATTTAAAATTCTCAATAGACCTGCAGGCCACTTCCAGTATGTATGCACCGATAACAAGCTCCATCACACTCGGCAGCAAGGAATTGCCGTATTTTGTATCTTCGCGGGCATTCGGCTCATTGAATATTTTGCCTACGACAAGCAGCAATTTCAGCGTATATGTCTCATCACAATACGGAAGAACCAAGAATCTGTACCAATCAACCATAACACCTCCCGACAGTGTAGATTACGTTGATAGCATCTCTGCATTTTACCTTATTATAAACACACTGAGCGATGGAGATACTTTCAATGTTACGCTAAATGGAAATGAAAATATAGAAGTGAGCGTGCTGCGGCATAATGAAACAACTTTCAGAATAAACCTGAAAACGATAAACGGCACCCAAATTTTATTCAACCAGACAATTGCCTCATCCATTCCCCAGGAAGAATTCAGAGTGAATCTGCTCAATTCAGATTATAGATTCTCAACAGATGTACTTCCATATGCAACAACACCCTTTAATCTCTCTGTTAATGCGTCCAATACCCATGGAAATTTCTCCATTAAGTGCTACAAATACGATGGCTCAACCATATCTTTATCCTATCCGATTGGCACTATCCAGTATCAATCGGACAACTCATATTTTGTAGACCAAACATACACCTATGAGGGAGGAGCCGTGGTTCTGAAGCAGCATGACGGGGAGGCAATTATTTCTCCGCCTTCGTTCAGTGCAGTAAATTATACTACAAAGCACATCTTCAATTTGTCTGTGGTGGATATAGTCGGCATAGAAGGTAAGACAAGTGCAAGTGGTTACGGAACATACTCCATAAGGACAAATTACTCTGCCCATACATATTATAAAGCCCTGGCAAGAAATGTCACCATACAAATAAACACAAATCACCCCTCGGCATGGGGGAGATATCTCAGCAATCTGATGAATGGTTCCGGCATAACGAACTTTACAGTTGACATAAACGAGAGTGGAAATTATGTATCACTCTCGCTGCAGGGCCCCCAGAGCAATAACTCATATGACATAGAATTATCAATCAGAGTAACCAAAATCTACGCACAGGTTGGTCCGGGCTGGGTCAGTTAGCGCTTTTAGCGCTTCTATCCGATTGCTTCTTCTTTCTTACAGGTATTTTGCTTGCTGCCTTTTCTGACTCCAGGTCAACTTTGCTTACGACAGATGGCTGGAGCGATTCCAATTTTTTGAGTAATCTCTTCTTCCCTTTCCCGACAAGTGCATTTTCCAGCACGTCCCTGAGCGTCTCCACAGGTATGATTTTTATTTTATCTTTGTATTTTTCTTCTATAAGAACATCCTGAAGGTTGGCTTTTGGTATGAGTACTTTTTTAAGCCCTGCCTTGGCTGCCGCCTCTATTTTGGCAGTAACACCACCCACAGGCAGAACCGCTCCGTGAACGCTCAATGAGCCTGTCATCGCCATATCCTGGTAAAGGGGCACATTTTCCATGGCAGATATGACGGCTGTTGCAACGGCAATGGATGCAGAGTCACCTTCCACACCCTCATACGTTCCAACGAACTGTATATGAATATCTCTTTTAGATATATCCTTCCCCATATATTTTTTGAGTATTGCAGAAACATTCTGAACGGCTTCTTTTGCTATGTCCCCCAGCCTGCCGGTTGCGATTATCTTTCCCTCTGCTTTTGAACCTGCAGGTGTTACCTCTGCGACTATGGGCAATATAAGCCCCGAAAACTCGCTCATGGATGGGTCTGCAGACATAACCGCAAGCCCGTTTACAGTACCTATCTCTGCCCCGCTTGTCTTGAATGATTGGTATACCTTCCTCATTTTGATATATCTGTCTGCCACCTGCTGTTCGAGCGAGCGCGCTATTTCTTTTGCCCTTATTACATACTCGGCAGTAACAATATCCTTTCCTTCGCTTACTGCAAGGTCTCCGGCAACACGTACAAGACCACCCAGCTCCCTCAACCTCAGGGAAAGCTTGCCTTTCTGTCCCGCCCTGCGCTGCGCCTCTCTTATGACTTCGGTAATTGCCCCTTTATCAAAGTGAGGAATCTTTTTATCTTTTGACACTTCCTGTGCAACAAATCGTACGAGTTTCTTTCTGTTCTCGTCGCTATCCTCCATGTTGTTGTTCATGTAGATTTCGTAGCCATAACCCCGTATCCTGCTTCTCAGCGCCGGGTGCATTCCTTCCACTGCATCCAGATTCCCGGCACAAACCAAAATGAAGTCGCAGGGCACACTTTCTGTCTTAACCATTGCCCCAGAGCTTCTTTCCGACTGCCCTGTTATCTGAAACTCCTTTTCCTGAATGGCTGTGAGGAGATGCTGCTGCGATGGCAGACTCAATGTGTTAATCTCATCTATGTAAAGGACCCCTTTGTGTGCCTTATGTATCGCCCCTGCTTCCACTCTTAAGTGGGCAGGCGTTTCAAGCCCCCCTGCCTGAAACGGGTCATGACGGACATCTCCTAAAAGAGCACCTGAGTGAGCAGCAGTTGCATCAATAAATGGAGGAGAATCGCCCTTATCGTGTGAAACCAGTAATTTCGGCACTTCCTTTTCCTCCCTCCTCTGCATCATCCCGCCTCTTGCCCCTATCAAATAAATCATGGCTGCTGCAATGATGCCGAATAATGCAATTGTCAAATCGCCTGTCATCATTGCCGCGATTATTGCGCCCCCCACAATCAAAGCAAGTATTGTTGTCATCATCTGGGACTGCTGCTGCTCTCTTTTCCTTGCCTCAGCTCTCATCGAATCCACGATTTCTTTCCCTTTTCCCGCAGGGACGACACGGATAAGAGGCGTATTCGGGTCATCTGCATTTGGATAAACCAGTATATCCTCTAACTCTTCCTTAGGTAAAAATTCTGTCATTGCACGTGCTATCATGGATTTCCCTGTTCCCGGGTCCCCTATGAGCATGACATGTCTTTTCTGGCGTGCTGCCTGCCTGACAACTCTGACTGCATGTTCCTGTCCTATTACTTGATCCATGAGTGTTCCCGGTATCTCAATATCATCTGTGTTTTCTACGTCCTGTTTCTCCATCCACCCCTCTATGGATGGAATTTCCTCTTTCTTCTTTTTCACGTGTGAGACAAGAATTACTTTTATATAATATTTTTGCAGCAGTCTGGAACAGATATTTATATTTCTTTCGCTTTATCAAAGAATGACAGATATAAGGAATTTTACGAGCAGTGATTTGAAAAATGTCGGGATAGAGGTGGAAGTGCCTTCAGGATATGCCGAATTGGAAAAGGAGGCAATAGGAGCTATATTGGGGGCTGCATCAAACTACCCGAAAGCAATGAAAATGATGGAACTGCTTATCAAAGATGAAGAGGTGAGAGCTGACTGGGATGTCGCAAATTTCATAGCAGTTAAGAAATTAAAATACAATGACCATGGAGAAGTCCATGCAAAAATTGTGGCTGCCAATGCGCTGAAAATGTACCAGATTTTGTTGGAGAATGAAATAAAGCCTGACTTCATTGAGTATGGCGGAGGAGATGAAGATGATGAAATGCTGATTTTGCTTTCCGCTGCTCTCCTGCATGACATAGGCAATCAGATATATCGGAAAAATCATCCCCTGCATAGCAGCTATCTTGCCATCCCGATATTACAGCGTCTATTGCCCCAGATATATGATGACGTTGAAAAAATGGTAGAGGTAAGAGGCTTTATTCTCAACGCCATATACGCACACGATTCGGACGTTCCCGATTTGATTATGGAGGCATCTCTTGTTGGAATAGGGGATGCAACTGACATGACCAAGGGAAGGGGGAGAATGGCGTTTGACCTCGGAAGCGCAAGCATACATGTTGTTTCTGCCCTTTCAATAGACCGTGTTATGATAGCAAAAGGAAAGGAGAAGCCGATAGAAATAATCATAGAAATGTCGAATTCATCCGGCATATTCCAGGTGGAAGAAACACTGGGCAAAAAACTTGTGGGGAGCCCGCTGGAGGCATATGTGGATGTCACTGCAACCGTCACCCCTGTAGAAGCAGATTATGACAAGAGGATAGTGAGGACAATAAAACTGAAAGGAAAGAAATTCGTAACTGGAGAATGATAAAAAATTAATAAGGCAGCGCCTTTAAAAACATGGGGAAGTATCGTTCGGGCTTTAATGAGCCGCCATGGGTTTATTCTCCATCAGAAGTAATGGACTGGATAAATGCGTCAAATCCTCCGCATAAAATCAAAAAGTTTCATGCTGAGAAGAGCGAAAAATACCTGAAAAATATTGAAATTTCTCTTGACCTGGATGTGGAGAAAAAAGAAATTGGTGCATCAAATTTTCTTCTCAAAAAAATTAAAGAAATTGCAGGTTATGATGACGTGAAGGAAAATTTTGAGATTATTCCTGCGGCAGAGCTTATGGCAAGAGCTCTTGCAAAGGCAAAATTCTCCAACATGATGAAAATAACCATGGATGGAAATACGCTTTACGAGCATCCTGAAAAGAAACATGATATAAAGAGAAGCATTGAACTCATGGTGGGCATGGCAAACAAAACAAAAGAAGGAAAAAACATCGAATTAAAGGCAACAAAACCCGGAAGGGAAAAATGCATTGCCCACGTGTTTATAAAAAGAATTCATCCGAGGAAGGAGCATTCTATCGATATAAAAATTGACGGAAAAATAAAGGAAGAGTTATTTAACAGATTTCTGAATTACGTGAAGGAGCACATGGAAGTCAAATCAGAGGATATAAATACACCCACCTAATTTTTATTTATGAAGCATCCAGGGAGGTATAAAAAGTATGGAAATATAAAATATGTTACCGTCATTGCTGTTATCATCATCATAATTGCTGCAGGGGTTTTATCGTCATACGTTTACCTTCACAATGCGAAAAATAAAAACCATCTGAGTGTTGATGCAATGTATCTGGTCAAAAATGGCGAGAGCGATGATAAAATAAATGTTTCTGCCACGCTTTACCTAACAAATGTGGGTGCAAAGTCAGGCGATATAAAAATTGTGACTTACATCATGGAAAGATGGAAGGGCATAGCCATAGATAAAAAAGAGATAAATGTGGGCAAACTCGAGAAAGACAAAACCTCAGAAGTCGAGCTTAACATGCAGATAGGAAACGGAAGCTATGATATTGAGGTGCTGGTTTTTGAAGACGACCTGCTTAAAATAAAGGGGCAGGGCGGAATCACAACAACCATGGTTTATGATGCAAATGAGGGTATACATAGGGGCGATATATCCTGGGATTCCCCGCCCAGTTTTTATGATGTGTCCCATACATAAACAAATCTTTAAATGCACAATGTATGTGCATCTGTGATTTACTTAGGGAAAATAGAGTTGAGATGGTGCCATAAATGCAATTTGCCCGTACTTGGCAAAACATGCGGGATATGCGGCGGCGAAACCGAAGAAGTGAAGCTTACGCCCCCCGGAGATGTGAGACCTGCTTTCTCTTTTGATATAGAACTGTGCAGGAAAGTTATAGAAGAGCAGTTCGGGGATGCTGTCCTTCCAGAAGTTGTGCTTCTGAATGACGTGCCTTCAATTGACAAAATGGATGAAGTAATTTTCAACGGAAAGGTTGCAGGCGCTTTGCAGTATGACGTGGAGGAAAAAAAATTCCGATTTATTCCAAGGGTGTGGTTTGCCGCCATGATAAAACCTGCAAAAGGATTTGTGGTTGCGGATAAAGGCGCAGTTTCGCCCATATTGAACGGCTCGAGCCTCCTTGCTCCAGGGGTTATCGATGCAAGCCCTGAGATAAAGAGGGGAGATGAGGTCATAGTGCTTTCGCCTGAAAAAGAAGTCATAGCCGTGGGAAAAGCGTACATGGGCAGTGAGGAGATGGTGGAGAGCAAACACGGAATGGCCGTGAAAATAAGATGGAAGGGAATTGAAAAAGAGGAGGAAATAGGGAACAGAACATGGGAGGATGTAATAGAGGCCAATAGGGGGATAATATCAAAAAAAGTCAGCAAGTCAGTGAATTTCATTCGGAATACAATTGAGAATAATGATTTGCCGGCGGCCGTTTCCTTCAGCGGCGGGAAAGACAGTCTGGCAACCCTGTTCCTTGTGCTGGATGCAGGATATAGACTGCCTATATTTTTCATAAATACTGGTCTTGAGTTTGAGGAAACTGTCAATTATGTGCACGAAGTCGCCAGAAAACTAAACCTTGAGTTAATAGAGGAAAGTGCGGGAGACATATTCTGGAAAGCCATCGATTTTTTCGGTCCATCGGCAAAAGATTATAGATGGTGCTGCAAGACGTGCAAACTCGGTCCCACAACAAGACTGATAAAGAAAAATTTTCCAGATGGCGTCCTCTCATTCATAGGACAGAGAAGATATGAATCAGAGCAGCGGGCAAAAAAGGGAAGCATATGGAAAAATCCATGGGTTTCAGGGCAGCTGGGCGCATCGCCTGTTCAGAACTGGACAGCCCTTCACATATGGCTATACATATTCATAAAATCAAAGGAATACGGAATAAAATGGAATGAATTATATGAACATGGATTTTCGCGCATAGGATGCTGGCTGTGCCCTGCAAGCGACATGGCCGAATTTGAATTTAAACGCCATAAGGACTGGGGGAAATTTGAGAACAAGCTGAAGAAATTTGCTTACAGGCATAACCTTCCGGAAGAATGGATATACAGGGGGTTGTGGAGATGGAGGCATCCTCCAAAGTGGGAAAAAGAGAGGTATGAAGTTACTGAAAAAAGGGAATATAAAATTGAAGGAAATGAGGAGAGGATAGAGAACTTTCTGAAAATAATTGGAGATGTGAAAAAAGTTGATGAAAGAGAATATGAAGTTGACGGAATAAGAATTCATCTGGGTAAGGGAATAAAAGCCAGTGAAAAAGAATCTCTTGTTAAAGATGTTGTTTACAAAGCCATAAACTGTGTTGGTTGCGGAGTATGCATGGCGAAGTGCCCCCAAGATGCCATCTCTATAATTGATGGGAAAGCATACATAGGGAATGAATGTATGCACTGCCTGAAGTGCATGGAGGAGTGCCCTGTGATTGTATTCAGGTGATTTACTCCTCTCTTGCGACATAAATGTTGTGCTTATTCCTTGTTATTCTAGCATTTACTGTATCCCCCACTTTTTTGTGGGTGTTTATAATCTGAACGACTCTGCCTCTTGCCACTGCTATCATTTCATTTCTCACCCTCCCGTGCATTTCTATTTTTAATCTAACCCGCTCCCCGACCCTGAATTTTTTTGGGAGCGAAGCGCATTTAACAATTCCAAAATCCTCAGGATAAAGCTTCAGTCCTTCGCCTATCTCATCCAATTTTCTGTAGAAAGTCTTGAAATTCATCATTTTGGCACTTTTTGGCTTTCTCCCAAACTTATATTTCTCATATTTCTGTATGCCAAACGCCTTCCATTTCTTCCCTGCTCCTATTCTTTCTCCGAATTCTATTATTTTTTTCATGTCCTCATCATTATAGCCGGGGACCCACACCGGAGCGATAAGCAAATCTATGCTGCTGCCGGCAATTACCTCGGCCATTTCTATGACATGGGATAAATCATATGATTTAATGCCTGCCAGCCTTCTTGCGGTGTACTCATCCATGCTGTGCATCGAGAGGTTTATACGGTCAACATATCCATCAATTCTTTTTATCAAATCCTCTGTGAGCAAAATCCCATTTGTCTGAATGGAGACAATATCTGCCATTTCATGCAATTTTTTTATCAGTTTTTCGATATAAGGATAGAGGAAAGGCTCCCCCTGCCCATCTATGTGTGCTTCTATTGGTGCGATACAATTCCTGCGCTTAAAATCAGCAATTTCCTCAAATTTTTTTGCCAGGTAATCAACATCAACCATGTAATCAGTTACCTTTGTTCTGCTCTTTCCCTCATCAACAGAGCAAAAAATACAGTTGAGATTGCAGCCAGAGGAGGGACGAACCTGCAGCAGATTGGTACCTCTGTCTATTATACCGAATGCGGTGTGCCCGATAAGGGGAATGTCACTTTCCTCAGAGATATAATAAAGTCTTCTTCCTGTAACAGCATTGTACAACTCCTTTTTGGTGCATGAAGATATTATTTCTTCATCATCATATCTGCCGGAATATCTGTCATAAATTTTCTTTGGAATTTTGACCTCTATCGTGCCATTTATCACGAATATAACTTTGTTTCCATCAATTGTTTTACTGTAATCCATCAGAATTAAATGGGGCAGGGGATTTAGTTATTTCTTTTAAAGCAATGCCTCGTCAACCCTTTTCCTGTCCAGATGAGAAATAATGAGGGGGGGCGAGATGTACCCATCTGGCATCTCCACCTTCTTTACCTCCTTTACCTCTATCTTAACATCGCTTCCTGCAAGTTTCTCATAATTTTTGCGGATTTCCTCAAAAAGCTTATCCACGCTAACACCTTTGTTGCGCTGCTCCTCATCTATCTCGATAAGTATCTCTATGTTGTCTATATCCTTTTGCACGAGCTGGAATCTTTTTATCTGGAGCGTACCGAACTTACTGGCAGCCTCTGCAAGAGGCATGGGTATTGTAGCAGGCGGAAATATCCTTCCATCTGGAAAAATGATGGCATCCTTTTTTCTCCCCTCGAGGGTTTTAAGCAAAGGGGTATGCATACCGCAATCGCAGTAACCGCTTTTGAGAGAAGCGATATCATTTAGCCCTGTGTATCTTATTATCGGAGTGCCGCCTGGATAAAGACGTGTTATGACAATGCTTCCAAATTCGCCCTCCGGCACCGCCTCACCGTTTTTATCAAGAATTTCTACATGGGTAAAATCATTGTTGATGTGAAAATTCCCCTTCAAACATTCAAAGGCAATGGAACCGCCCTCTGTCGTTGCATAAAGATTAAGCACGCGGGCACCAAAAGCCTCTTCTATGTATTTTCTTGAATAATCGTCCAGTACTTCACCGCTCGAAATTATGTATTTTGGATTCACTTTTTTCCCGAGCCCCTTCATTTTCAGGGATGCAAGCCCGACGAGGACGCTCGTGTATGCAATCAAAAGCTCAGGTTCGAATTTATCCATCTTATCCATTAATGTTTTCACATCCTCTCCGGTATAAAGATTCTGATAATTTTCAAATGAAAAGAACGGGGAAAGATTGCCCATAAGTCCTTTTTTGAGGCATTCCTCGTCTGTTGTTGATGGAATGGAGAAGTCACCGATATTTGTTATCTTTGTCTTTCTCCAGTTCATGCCATATGCCTTTAGAAGGCGAACGCCGGCAAGCGCCTCTATCATTATGTATTCCACATCCTTGTACATGGACATGGGCCTGCCTGAAGAGCCCGACGTGCTGACAACATATGCATTGCTCTTGTCATATCCTACCGGGATTATATCATCCGGAAAACCTTCTATCAAATCTTTCTTTGTTATCAAAGGCAGCTTATGCAGATCCTTCATTCCTTTGATATCGTCAGGATGAATTCCTGCCCCCTTATACTTTTTACGGTAAAGTGGAACTTTATAAGCATATCTGATTGTTCTTCTCAAAGCTTTATCCTGGTATCTCCTGATTTCATCTGCATCTTTTTTCCATGCCCTGTCCACATCAGTGAGATATCTCTTTATGAGTCTTGCCGCAAACACCGGATTAAGAAGGGGATTCATGTCCGCTGAATGGAACAGCAAATATTAAACTTTATGTTTGAAAGTTTGCCGGATGAGCCGGAAGAAAATCCTGTCGGGCAGCAGTTTGCGAAGGAAAAGTATTGTGCCTGCATATCTGGCTGCCTTATATTTTAACCGTCAGTTCTTATCTGGGTAAAAATTCTCTCGTTTCTTACTTCTGATTTTTTCCACCGAAACGTTCCCACTCGCTTATCAGACAGCCGCAGTATTTCTGCCGGTACAGCCCATAAGCTTTTGCAATCGCATTCCCTCTATGCAATCCCTCCCTGAAATCTTCATAATAGAAAGGTATGTCATACTTTTCCCCTATTTCATTGCCCACTTTTTTTATCGCCTCGTGGTACTGGTGATGGGAAACGAGCAGGGTTGTCGTAAATGCATCAAAGCCGTTTTGTTTTGCATATTTTGCCGTCTTTTCAAGACGATAAGCGTAGCACCTCTCGCATCTTTCGGGGCGTTCTGTGACCTGCAACTGCATTTTGAGATAATCAATGAAATCATAGTCATTGTAAATTACCTCCACCCCTTCTATTTCAGCAAATTTTTTCAGTGATTCCTCCCTCGCCTTATATTCCATATATGGGTGGACATTCGGGTTATACCAGAATCCGACGACATCATGCCCTTCCTCAACAAGCCTTTCGTAAGGGTATGCAAAGCAGGGGGCACAGCATATGTGGACAAGCAACTTCATGCCACTGTATCTTTCTATTTTTTAAATCTTTATTGCCTTCCAAATCTAAAGGAAAATCTGTTTGCTTTCCTTTCGTCTTCCACGACCTTTGCCGCTCTTCCGCCGTGGCTCGACTTCCTCACCCTTACCTCAACAAACAGCGGTGCATTGATCGGAAGCCCACTCAAAATAGCCATCCCTATGGGCAGGCGCTGTATCTCATCGGCAGCACCCTGTGTCAGTCCTTCAACGGAAGCAACTATTGCTCTCACATCGTTGGGATTTGTGGTCTTGAGAATTATCTGGGTGTTGCACTGCGAAACCACATTTTTTTCAACGCGGGCGGGGCGCTGGCTCACTATTGCAAGCCCCATGCCGAATTTTCTTCCCTCTGATGCTATGGTCCTTATTATTTCGGAAGAAATGGCCCCTCCCTGCCCTCTCTCAGGACAGTAACGATGTGACTCCTCTATGACAACCATAAAAGGCGGAATGCTGTTCCTCTTCCTTTCCTCGAACAATTTTGTCAGGAGGTGGGAAACAACCACGTCCTGTATGTGGGGGGGTATTCCTCTGAAATTTATTATCGAGCATTTGCCCTTCTGAACAAGCTCATCTATGGGTGTTGCATCAGCGGAAAATAATTTCATGTCATTCAATTCCTCAAGCTGGGGGATGAGATTCCATTTTGCACTGCTTTTAGCCCTTTTCAATTCCTCAATTATATCCTCGAGCAGGTATATTCTCTTTCTTTCCTTTACCTCTTTTATTGCTTGGTAAAGGATGCCTTTCTGCACACCCGTTATTTTGGACGACATAACATCCATCAAATCGTTGAGCTCAAGATTTATCTCGTCAAGATAGAGCGGTATGGAGTCGGGATTTGATTCATTGCCCGGAGAATACTGCACAATGTTGCCCCCGTAACCCTTTGGCTTCACATCAAACCGCTTCATCATCTCTATTTCTTTTTTGTCAAGATTGGGGTGTATCATCGATGGATATTCGCCATGCGGATCTATTATCACCACAGGCACGCCATGGTCTATAAGCTCCTCGACTATAACACCCATTGCGTAACTCTTGCCGCTCCCGCTTTTTGCCAGCACAGAAACATGCTTCTGGAGAAGCGTATTTATATCCAGATATACCTTTATATCCATGTCCTTGAGCAGCCCTATATAAGCCCCTTTTTTCCCAAGTCCGAGGACTTCTCTAACAATTTCCTCATCTGCCTTATAGACGTAATCTCCCTGCCTGAAAGGGGTTCGCGGAACGCACAGCCCGTTTCTTCCGCTATAACCGATAACATCTGCCGTCGCGGAAATTTTTTCGTCCTCCTCCCTTATTTCCTCAAGAAAAACTTTTTCAAAGGAGAGTTTGGATATTCGTCTTACCTCCCTTACCTGTGCCAGCACCTTTCTTCCCTCATGGACAACATAAACATAATCAAGTCTGTTTATCTGCCTGTTCGAGGCAAAGGCGAAGGCGGTGGAGGTCGTATCACCGTATATTAACCCTATCCTCTCCTGCATTAAAAAGTAAATACATTCACCACAGTTATAATTTGCGATTATTGTCAGAGCTTTCTCTCCAAAATCTTTGCAAGCTCATCTGCTGAGATGCTGTCAAAATCAATGACTTTGAAATTGTACTGCCCGTACTTTTCCATAAACCTTTCCTTCAGTCCTTCTCTTAAAACAACAAAAGCATTACCTCTTCTGAAGGCGTCCTCGGCTACTTTTGCCATGCCCCTGCCTTCCATTTCCAGCGGCCCGAATTCATCTATAACAACAATATCACAATTTCCGATGGCTTTGCGTATGGCATTTTCCCCATGCTTTAAACCGTCCTGGCTTATTGTGTATCTCCCGACATCAATACCATCAATGCGACCTTTCAATCTTGCCAGTATTTTTGTTTTTCCATTCATTATGTCAACAGCATCCATTCCTGTTTTGGTGCCGTTATCAAATACAGGCAGAGAAACAATACCGCCGCATGAAAAAGTTGCCCTTTTTGCCATTTCATAAACTAATGTGCTTTTCCCCGAGTTTATTTTTCCTGTAAGCAAAAAGTTTCTCATGAAAGCATCAGTATGCCTATCCAGCAGAGTAACGAGATAGCATATGCAGCAGGGTAATAAACTTCTTTTCTTGCATTTACTATTCTGCTGGCAGAATCACCTGGAATTGAAAGAATTGCTGGAAGCGCCAGCCCTCCTGCAAGCCCTGCTATTGTTGCAGTCGAAAGTATTTTGGGTATCACGGCAGCAATGTCTGACATATATACCGGGGCAGATGCCGCAATAGGGGTCAGAATCTGAGTAATTATATATCCCGTGGAATAAATAACATAGCCAGATATGACGCCCATGCTTATTTTCATAATTGCACTCATTTTATCCATGCTGAGCTTTGGGCTGTACCATATCATCTCGAAAATTGCGCCCTCGAAAGCTATTGCTATTGCAGAGCAAAGCATGCATCCGCCAACAGGATGTATGTACTTGAGAAGCCCGGCAATCAAACCCATACCGAGCTGCATCCCCCTTATGCCATAAATTCTCCTGCTTATTGCCATCAGCCCGAAGCCCACAAAGCCGGTCATTATGGCTCCTGCCCAGATGCCTTGATTGTGGAGATAGTCTCCAAGACCGCATTCCATTAAACCCCAGAGAGAGCCAAAGAGCACTATTCCTGCCAGTATTCTCATTCCTTTCATTTTAAATCACCTTTATTTCGATAACATCCTTCACCCAGAACTGTTTGGGCAAATCTGAAAATACCACCTCTCTTTTTTCCAAAACAAATATGCCATTTTGAACAGAATTCCAGCCAACCGTCTTTGAATATCCATCTGACCCGATAATTTTGTATTTATATCCCGAAGGATTTTCCACTCCAGAAAAATTTATCATGTCGGACAGCAACACCCCTTTATAAATGCCGCCCGCCTCCGGTTTTATCTCCTTCTCGCTGCACGCCTTTACAATCTCATTTATCTGAAATTCCTTTCCGTTTATTTTTAAATAATCTGAGCTGCCTTTTTCCCCGTATGATTGCACATAAATGGTTGAGAAAGTGCCAACTAAAAGCAGCGTTATGGCTATCACAGGCACAACTCGCTCAACTTTCATCTTAACCCTCTTTTTTTGGGGCGGTAGATAACAAATATCCGCCTATGCCAAAAGCAACAAGGATAGCCGTTATAGAATAAATCCCCACATCAGTCCATGCACCATATTTTGCATTCCAGCCAATGTAAAATATCAAACCAGCTGCTATTGAAAGCACGGACACTATCACTCCTGCGTTTATTTTTTCATTCATTTTATCTCTCCTTTTATTAGTGGGAGCACTGGGATTTGAACCCAGATCGGCGGGTCTCTTCTATGGGTCATCGCTCCAGTTAATCATCACGGATCAGATGACCCTCTTTTACTCATTCCCATAACTGGAGCCCGCAATGATCCCTGACTACACCATGCTCCCATTACGGCTATGGTGAATAGTGTAATATCTTCCATTATTTAAACTTTAAATTTGCCGAGATACATCAAGAAAGCAACAAAGGCGGCAGAACCTCTATTTCAAAAACAACTTTTATATAACACATCGACATTCCGATTTCATCACGATTGATATGACATCTCAGGAGATAGTAGAAGCGGTCAAAAAGGCACTGGATGAAGAGCATAATCCTAAAAGGAACTTCAAGCAATCAGTAGATCTAGTGGTAAATCTGAAAGACGTGGACATGAACAACCCCGCAAACCGTATCGACGAGGAGATATTCCTCCCAAGAGGGAGAGGAGAAAAAGCAAAGATAGGCGTGTTTGCAACAGGTGAAATGGCTCTTAAGGCAAAAGATGTGGCAGATGCTGTTTTTAAGCCTGAAGATATAGAAGAGCTGGCGAAGGATACAAAAAATGCTAAAAGCATAGCTGAGAACTATGACTTCTTTATTTCAGAAGCGCCTTTAATGCCCACCGTCGGTAAGGCACTGGGAAGATTTTTTGGTCCCCGCGGAAAAATGCCGAGACCCATTCCTCCAACTGCAGATATCGCAGCAGAAGTTGAAAAATTGAGGAATGCTATCAGGATTCGCTCAAAAGACAAAACAACATTTCACTGCATAGTTGGCAAGGAGGACATGGATGCCGAGGCGATAGCAGAGAATATTGAAACGGTTTTGAAATCTGTTGAAGAAAAATTGGAGAGAGGACGTATGAACATAAAATCGGCATACGTCAAAACCACCATGGGTTCTCCCGTCAGGGTGATATGATGCCGGCAGAGTGGAAAATAAAAGAAGTTGAAGGTCTTAAAGAAATAATTTCGTCTTATCCGGTTGTAGGTATAGTCGGCATAAGAGGCATACCTGCGTCACAGATGCATGAAATGAGGAAAACCCTGAGGGAAAATGCTGTCGTGAGGGTTTCAAAAAACCGCCTGATAAAGCATGCTCTTGAGGGAAGCGAGTTATCAAAACTGTCGGATTACATTGAAGGCGAGACCGCCGTGCTGGCGACCAACATGAATCCTTTCAAAATATTCAGACAGCTTGAAAAAGCCAAGATGAAGGTGCCCGCAAAGGGCGGCGAAATTGCACCTGATGATATAGTTATAGAGAAAGGAAAAACGCCTTTCAAGCCAGGCCCGATTGTCAGCGAGTTCCAGAAGGTCGGAATACCTGCTGCAATAAGGGAAGGCGGCGTTGTGATTGAAAAGACCGTCACGCTTGTAAAAAAGGGTGAGGTCATACCGCCCGACGTGGCGAAGATGCTCACAAGAATGGATATTTACCCTCTGG
Source organism: Thermoplasmata archaeon (assembly GCA_021159125.1). Taxonomy (GTDB): domain Archaea; phylum Thermoplasmatota; class E2; order UBA202; family DSCA01; genus VBQP01. The sequence continues at coordinate 11,487 of JAGGSL010000091.1, read as the reverse complement.
AAGTGGGGCTGGATGTAAAAGCCATATATGAAGAAGGAATTATGTTCACTCCTGAAACGCTGGGTATTGATATTGATGAAATAACAAATGACTTCCGCAAAGCCGCACAGAACGCATTTGCGCTGTCCGTGGAGGTAGGCTACCCGACAAAGGAAGTTATGCCACAGCTACTTCAGAAGGCTTATCGCAATTCATTTGCCCTTGCCATGGAATGCGGGATGTATACTCGCGAGACCATAGAGGAGCTTATAAGGAACGCTCATCGGCAAGTAACAATTCTTGCAAAAGAGTTAAAAACCGAAGCTGAATGATGAGGAAGGTGAGATAGATGGAATATGTATATGGAGCAATGCTTCTCCACTCTGCTGGAAAGGAGATAAACGAAGATAATCTGAAGAAGGTCTTGGATGCAGCAGGCATAGAAGTAGACGATGCCAAAATAAAAGTGCTGGTGTCATCTCTTGAGGATGTCGACATAGAGGAAGCTATATCCAAGGCTGCTGTTGCACCGGTTGCTGCAGCTGCACCCGAAGCGGCAAAGACAGAGGAGAAGGAAGAAAAGAAAGAAGAAGCAGAGGAGAAGGAAGAGGAAGTAAGCGAAGAGGAAGTCGCAGAAGGACTGGGTGCTCTGTTCGGATAATCGCGCCCGCCTCACTTTTTCTATGGGGCTATAAATTAGCTCTATCTTTTATTCTCTTTATTTTCTCTTTCAAATATTCTTTGATTTTTTCCCTATCTGTTGTTTCAAATCCGAAATATTCATAGAAATATGAAGTTGCCTCCAAAATTTTTGTCCTGCCGTGCTTCTTTGACTTTATGAATCCAAGTTCTTCAAGTTCTTTTACATGGTCATACACAACGCTCCCCACCATATTTTTTAGCTCTGATTGAGCGACCGGCTGATAATATACAATCAGCGATACTGTTTTCAGAAGCTTCTTCGGGACTTCCATTCCCGAAAGCTTTTTTCCATATTCCGCATATTCGGCACGAAGCTGCATTGCATATTTCTCACCCGCCTTTGAAACCTCAATAGGTGTTTCGCCTTTTTCCCCTCTTGATTTGTACTCCTCAATGAGAGATGATATGGCTTTCGTTACTTCCTTTTTCCCGAGGTTTGTGGCATCGCATATCTCCTCAACTGACACAGGGCGTCCTGCAGAAAACAGGGCTGCCTCCACAATTCTCATACTATTTCTTTTCATGGTTATGAACTTTCTTTATGTAAATCATTCCGTAAGGAAAGTTATCCTGCCATATGGTTATCTTGCCCTCCCTGGCAAGAAACAGGAGAGACGAAATTGTCATGACTACCTCCTCTTTATTTTTGATATCGCATATTTCAGTGATGGGCATTGCCCTTCCGTTCAATTTGCTTAGCCTTCCGAGGATTATTTTTATTTCTTCTTCTATGTTCTCCTGATGGGCGTTTTCGCCTGCCGCCCTGCCTGCCTGGTCCCTGAATTTCTCCTGCTCCTCCGCCCTGTGCTTCCTTCTCTTCTCTTTTATCTTTATCTCGTCCCTGACTTCTTCAAAGGCATTTATGAGCTCTATCAGGGTGACTTTTCTCTCGCCCTTTCTCCTGACTTTTTCTTCCAGCGGAGGGCCGTTTTCTATAACAGCCCTTGTATAGAAGTAACCGTCATCTTCCATATACCAGTCGGGTATCTCCCCCCATTCGTCCTCTTCTTCCTCTTTCTCTTCAAGCGAGCTTACAACATGGTCTGACTGGAGTTTCAGAACTTTCCATGCCATTAATACTATTCTTCCTGCGGTGATTAAATCAATCATGCCGGAATTTTTTACCCTCTCAAGGTACAATCTTGAAAAGGAAACGAGGTCTATGTCCCACGGGTCAAGCTGTTCCTCCATCACCAGGTCAAATGTCAGCGCAATGGCCCTGTCAAAAGGATTCTTCAAATACATGCTGCTGTTGCCAGCCATGTCTATGTATTTCTCTATTTTCTCCTTATGGGTCGCATCTTCCCTGTGCATGAGTATGTGGCTTATTATGTCTTCCTTCATTTTACCTCTACAATTTCCTCAACCTGGGATAAGTTAACATTTCCCACTATGGTTGATATGCCTTCCTGCATTGTGACCCCATAAATGTGATCTGCTTTGTTGAGAGTAACTCTCCTCAGGGATATGGCAATAAACTGCGTATTTCTTGAGCGTTCTTTTATCATATCCGCAACTTTCTCGGCGTTTTTCCCGTCAAGAAACATGTCTACCTCATCGAGTATGTAGAAAGGCGACGGGTCGTATGCCTGTATTGCGAAAATGAAAGCAAGAGATGCCATGCTCTTCTCCCCGCCCGAGAGAGCATTCAAACGCATGATTCTCTTCCCCTTGGGCCTTGCTTTTATTATCAGCCCGCCTTCAAAAGGATTCTCCTTATTCTCTAACACAAGCTCTGCTTCTCCTCCCCCGAGAAGCTCGGTATATATAAGCTCGAAGTTCTCCTTCACCGCTTCATAAACCGTATAGAAGGCATCTTTTTTCTTCTTCTCTATTTCCTCGACAAGTTTGATTAAATTTCTGCGCTGCTCCTTGAGACGATGAACGTCTTCCTCAAATTTCCTTCTCCGCTCGTCCTGACGCTCGTATTCCTCAAGAGCCCTCATATTTACGGGCTGCAGTCGTTCCATCCTGTTTTCTATTTCCTTTATTCTTGCCTTGAGTTCCTCAATCGGAGGTATTTCCTCGCCTTCAAACTCGTAATTTTCGGTTTCCAGCATCATCTCTGCCAGTGTCTGTTCAAGTGTTGGCAGGCGTGACTTTGCCCTTGATATGAGGTCAAGGGATGTCTCCATTTTTGTGGAAAATGAATCTATTTTATTTTCTATTTCAACGCTCTCTTTGTAAAGCTCGTCCCTTTCTTTTGTAAGCCCTTTCATCTTACCGAGCATGCTCCTTTCCACTTCCATGAGTGCTTCCATCTTGTCCTTGTTTTCAGAGTATATTTTCTGCAGTTCCTTTATCTCGGAACTGTATTCCTTCTCCTTCCTTTCTATCTCATCTATTCTGCCCCTTACTTCCTTTTCTCTCTCCACGACGATTTCCATTTCCTTTGAAAGTGTCTTTATCTCGGATGAAATGTTCCTCTCTTTTTCCTTCAGCTCGTCTATCTCTCTCCTCAACTCCTCTATTCTGCTCGTCACTTCTTTCTTGCTTATCTCCTTCAGCCTCGCCTCTGCCTGCTCCCTCTCCTTCTCCATTTCCTCAATAAGTGATGCCTTCGACTGAATCTCATTCCCGACCTGCTCTATTTCCCTTTGAAGTTTTTCATGCTCCTCTTTCTTCTTCCCGAGCTCTTTGAGAATGACCTCAAGCTTGCCTTCAAATTCCTTCTTTCTTATTTCCAGCCTGCCGATTCTGTCATCAACCTCATCGCTGAACTCCCTCAGTTTTTTACCTACGGCTGCTATCTGCTCTCTCACTTCAATCAGCTTCTCAGAAAGCAGTTCCTGCTGGTGGGTGACATCCATCAACTTCTTGCCTATCTCCCCGACCATGCGTTTATCGGCATCTCCAAAAGATGTGACCTTCGGCATGCTTCCGCCAATCATAGCACCCGATGTTTCAATTATCTCCCCATCAAGCGTAACAAGGCGGACGCCGCCCATCGCGGAGCGGGCAACCTCAAGATTTTCCATTACGATAGTGTCACCAAAAACATACCAGAAGGCAGGGCGGTATATCTCGTCAAATTTGACCAGGTCAAGCGCAAAACCGAGCGAGCCGTTCTCCTTTACGGTCATAAGTGCTTTTCCTCTCGGCTTTCCAACAATCATTTTATTTAACGGAAGGAAAGTTGTCCTGCCGTAATCATTTTTTTTCAGATACTTTATGCATTCGGTTGCAACTCTCTCGTTATCGACAACAATTGCCTCCGCCCTCCGGCCAGCTGCCACCCCCAACGCCCTTCTGTATTTTTCATCCACTTCGCCGAGTTCGGATATGCTTCCGTGAATGCCTCTTATTTTCCCCTCATCCCTTGCCTTTAATATTTCTCTCGTAGCACGTGTATAGCTGCTTGCATCCTCCTTTGCTTTAAGGCGCGAAAGCTCCCTCTGAAGGTGAATTACCTCTCTATCAAGTTTCTGGAGAGCCGCGGATATCTCCGCCTCCTCCTTTTTTTTCTGGAATAACTCCTGCTCAAGCCTTTCCTTCCCCCTCCTTTTCTCCCTCTCTGATTTCCCTATCTCGCTTATCTGCCACTTTATGTCCTTTAACTCGAATTCATATGTATTCTTATTCTCCTCAAGCTCCGATATGGTTATTCCCAGGCTGTCCACCTGCTGCATCAAACGGTCTCTCTTTAACTCCAGCTCATGGAGGGCACTCCTCTCTTTCTCATACCTCTTTTTGATTTCTGCAAGTTTTCGGGTTATGTCCATTGCCCTTTTATCGGAATGAGTTATGCTCTGGCGTATTTTCTCAAGTTCAGCCTCTCTGCTTTTTATGCTCTTTGTTTTATCGGTAAGCTCTTTTTCAAGTTCATCTATCCTTTTGCTGTAATTCTTAATTTCCTTTTTCAACCTGGAAAGATTGGCTTCAAGTTCCTTCCTTTCTTCTTTACCTTCAACTATTTCCTGCGTGAAGTAATTTATCTTCTCTTTTGCCTTTATCATCTCCTCCCTGGCAGCATTGGTCTTCTCCTTTATCTCCTCCACCTCCGCCCCCCCGAGCCCCGCTATCTTCTCCTCTATGTTCTGTAGTTCGATTTGCTTTTTTCTGTAGGCATCTCTCAAATTTTTAATCTCGCTTTCCAGTCTTTCCCTCTCTTTCTGATAGGAATTGATCTGCTTCTCTATCTCCCCTATCTCCCTTTCCACTTCTGTCCTTTTTTTGTATGAAAGCATCGCCTTTGCTTTTTTCAGCTCCTCGTCCAGCTTTTTGTATTCTATTGCCCCGTCCCTTTCGTTCTTCAGCTTATTCAGCTGGCTTCTTATCTCCTTTAATATTATGCCTATGTATTCAAGATTCTTCTCCACCTCTGCCTTCTCTTTCTCGGATTTCTCTATATCCCTATCAAATTCGGAAACACCTGCTATGTCATCAAGTATTCTCCTCCTTGGAACGTCTCCCATCTCTACAATGGCGGTAACATCACCCTGCTGAACTATGCTGTTGGCAGAAATGTTTGACGAAGAGAGAATATGAACAAAATCTGACAGAGAGGCTGCCTTATTGTTAATGTAAAAGTAACTGTAATAGTTGTCAGGGTTGTCCGGCAGAGGGGCGCGCTTTACCTTTCTCGTAAGCACAATTTCCTCATTCTCATCTTCCAATACAAGGGACACCTTGCAGTAATTGACGTCTTTCTTTCCCTTATATATCAAATCTGTAAGGCGCCCTGCCCTTATCATTTTGGGGCTTTTGGGACCCAGAACAAATAAAATTGCATCCGATATGTTTGATTTTCCCGAGCCGTTGGGACCTGTGATGGCGGTAAACCCGGGAAGAAAGGGTATCCTAACCTTCTTCCCAAAAGATTTAAAGTTCTCCAACTGCACTTCCCTAAGGTACATAGGTCCCATCCCTCTGAAGAAAATAATATATACATCATATATAAAAGTGTTGATTTAACATCTATAAAAGTAGAAAAGCAAGATTGGGGTTGCAACCCCTGCTTTTATTTTCACAGACAATATGCCGTTTTACAAAATGGTACTTCCATTTATGTAAATGACATTGCTGCCGGGGTCTCTGTACTCTCCTTCATTAATGAGTTTAAGTAAATCAGCAAAATAACGTCCCCTTGGGGTTAACTCATAATTTTTTCCCTCTTTTTTAACAGCATCCCACGCTATCAACCTCCTTATATGAAATGCGAGGTCTGATGATGATTTTGCATTTATTTTCCCCAGCATATCCGTGAAGCTTAATGAACCATATTCGCCCAAAAACTGTATGATGGTGCATCGGATGGTGCTCCTGAATATTTTTGCTATTTCTTCAGCATTCAAAGAAAACGGCATTTCCTGCATTGACTGGAGTATGCCTTTTTCTGTTTGGGATCTGTAAAGCACCACAATCTGAAATTTCCCATATTTCGCTTTTTCGTAAAGAGATGAAAAGTATTTCCGCACTCCCTCTTTTCCATAAGTTTCAACTAAGTGAGATATCCCCTCATGCACCACTGCCACATTGTTATATCTGGTCGTGAAATCAATTATCGAATCCATCAAAACCTCCAGTTTTGTTCTGCCCATCTCATCCCGATGAGGCTTTTCCCTGAGCCATATGCGCCTTCTGGCAGAAATACCGCAACCTTCCTCAAATTTTTCCGGTTTCATCTCCGTAATGAGGAAAATTTCTTTCCCTGCACATATTTTTTTCAGCCACTTAACGGGCTCAGCAGCGTCCCCATGCATGTTCTCCAGCTCTTTTATAATGTTGAAGAGTTCTTCTGCCTCGAAGGGTTTCTGTATGTAGTCGGCAGCCCCGAGTTTCATGGTCTCAACAGCCGTCTCTATTTCGCCATAGCCCGTAACTATAATAAACTTTGATTGCACTCCGCGCTGGCGCGCCTGCCTCAGCACTTCCACACCCGGCATATCCGGCATCTTCAGATCCAGAATGACTATGTCGTATCGCTCATTTCTCATCATTTCCAGTGCGCGCTTTCCGCCCTCTGCAATATCCACAGAAAGATTTTTTGCAAGCATGTATTTCCTTAACTGCTGGAGGAAAACAGCATCATCATCAACTATCAATATGCGCATATGAATCGCCTCCGCACGGGATTGTAACCGTAACCTCGGTTCCAACATTTTCTTTGCTCTCAATAACAAGGCTGCCGCCATGCTCTTTAATAACCCATTTCGAGATGAACAGTCCCAGCCCCGTCCCCTCCCCCTTCGCCCTCGTGGTGAAAAATGGTTTATCTGATTTTTTTAGTGTGGCGGTGTTCATGCCGACGCCGTTGTCTTTCACAGTTATCACAACGTTGTTATCAGATAGCGTAGAAGCAATATCAACAATATGCTTTTTACTTTCAGAATTGCGTGCCAGGACAGCGTTATCTATTATATTTGTCATCGCTTCAAACAGGCGGTATTCATCGCATATAACATCGCAGGGTGATAAATTCGTTTTGATTGTTACTCCGTCCATATTCCGCCTGGCCTTAACCGCCTCAACCGCCTTCTTTACTACACCTTCGATATTGGCTTTCCTGAACTCCATGCTGCCCATGCGGGAGAAGCCAAGAGTTTTTTTGATTATGCCAGATGCATTGCGGACTTCATGCAATATCACATCAAGCTCTTTTTTGTGTTTCTCTGGCAACAAAGATTTAAGATACTCTGCGGTAATGCTAATATTTGCCAGGGGGGTATTCAGCTCATGGGAAACCACAGATGCAATTTTACCAAGTGCCGCCAGTTTTTCCTGCTGAGACATTTGTTCTTCCATCCTCTTATATTCCGTGATATCAAGCGCAGTTACGGCCACATACGCTGGTTTGCCATTCTCGTCTCTAATTAAAGCCCCGCTCATCATCATGGGAAAAACATGACCATCTTTATGAGTATGCCATATCTCTCCTGCACTTAGACCCTCTTTTTCTATCAGCGTGTTTCTTAATTTCATGACCTCCTTAAACTGCTCCTCGTTGTAGAAAATGGAGATGTGATTTCCCATTACCTCCTCAACCGTATATCCGTGGATACGGGCATAATACTCGTTTGCATACTGGATTGTCCCGTCAATATCTGCTATTGCAACGCCGTAGTTTGCATTATCTGCTATAGTCTTAAATTTCACCAGTTCTTTCTCTGCCTCCTTGCGGGCGGTAATATCGCGACCGAAAGCAATTGAACCAATACTCCTCCCTTTTTCATCGACAAGATTGCGTGAGTTCCATGAAATGATTTTTATCTCCCCATCCTTGCATCTGGTGGTTGTTTCAAAATCCTCCACCACCTCATCCTTTATAATGGCAGCAGCCTTTTCTGTAATTTCTTTTCGGTAATCCTCATCTGGATAAAGCCATTCCCATATTTTTCCATGTCCCACCACTTCTTGGGCAGAATAGCCGCTTATTTTTTCTGCCGCTTTATTCCACATCACAACATTGCCGTTTTCATCCAGCACATCAATCCATACATTGGCATTTTCGAATATGCTTTCAAGAAACTGGTTAAGATGCATAATTTCCTGCTCTGCCTTTTTTCTGGCAGTGATATCTCTTGTTATCCCAATGAAAGCTTCAGGATTTCCGTCGGCACCCCTTATAACAGATGCACTTAAAGAGCCGATAAATGTGCTGCCGTCTTTCCTCAGCAGAGCGTATTCAACATCTTTCACATAACCTCTTTCCAGAGTTTTTTTGATGTTATTAATCGCTCTTTCGCGTTCCTCCGGAACAATGAGGTCCAGGGAACTTTTACCCATGAGTTCGCCTTCATTTTCAAATCCATGAATTTCCAAGGTTTTTTCCGATGCATATATTATATTTCCCTCCAGATCGGTCATTGTTACTGCATCTGGCAAAGTTTCCACAAGCTTGCGGTACATCTCTTCCCGCTTTCTCAGTTCGTCCTCCAGCATCTTACGCTCGGTAATATCCCTGAATACTGCAAATGCACCCTCATATTTTCCGTCTTTATCCCAGCGGGGAGTTGATGTAACAACGATTATTCGCTTTTCGCCGTCTTTCCTTATAATCTCAAGTTCGTATGTGGTTTTCTTCCCCTGCCTGCGTTTTTCGGTCTGCTGGAGAACCTTCTCTTTCTCCTCATCTGAAAGAAAATCCATAAGATTCCTGCCCGTGAGTTTTTCCTTGCCAACCCCAAAAATTTTCTCCGCCGCGGGATTTGCAAAAACAAAGACCTCATTTTCATCAACAACTCCGATTCCTTCACCTGCATTTTCCACTACAGTGCGGAATCTTTCTTCGCTTTCCTTCAATGCCTCCTCTGCTTCTATTTGCTCGGTTATATCTCTTGTAAAAACAGCGATTTGAATTACCTCTCCTTTTTCATCAAATATCGGATAGAAGTGGTTGTCAAACCATCTTCCCCTTTTGGTATCCACAAATCTCTCTGGCTTTTTCGTTCTCTGTATATTTCTCACTCTTGCTGTCCTGCTTTCATAGACGGCAGGTGGCAGATGTTCCTTAATATTCGTGCCTATAATCTCATCTTTTTCTCCCATGAGAGCCATCGCCATTGAATCATTTAAATCAAGAATGGTGCCGTCAACATCAGCAAGCAGCACGAGGTCATGGGTTGCATCAATCAATGCGCGCAGCTTTTTCTGGTTTTCCACCAGTTCTTCCTCTGCCTTTTTCTGCTCTGTGACATCCCTTGAAAATACAGCGAGACGGAAAACTTCACCGTTTCCATCGAAAATCGGATAAAATATGTTGTGGAAATATTTTCCTGCACGACCATCAGTAAATCTTACCGGCTTTTTTGTTTCCTTCACTTTCATGGCATAGTTATGTCTGATTTCGAAAATCTCGGGGGGAAGATAATCTCTCAGCTTTTTTCCTATGGCCTCGTTTTTATCTATCCCAAGTGATTTTGCCATTGCATCATTCATGTCCAAAATGGTCGTGTCCCATTCCAATAAAATAACCATGTCGTGGGTGGCATTCAGCAGTGTCTGGGCTTTTTCTGCCGCTTCTCTCAGCTTTTGCTCCATCTCCTTCTGTTCTGTAATGTCCTGCAGGAAATCTGCTATCCTGCATACCTCTCCATTTTCGTCAAAAACAGGGTAGAGACGGTTGTGGAACCACCTGCTATTTTGCTCATATTCAAGCTGCACCGGTTTTTTTGTTCTCTTCACTTCCAATGCACGGGAATATGCATCTTCAAAAACCTTTTTCTTCAATACATCTTTGAAGTTCTTGCCCAGCAGTTCCTCTCTCTTCCTCCCGAGCAATTCCGCCAACGAATCGTTCAAATCAAGAATGGTGCCGTCGAAATCGGCGAGCGCGACCATGTCATGGGTCGCATTAAGCATCATCCGGGATGTCTCTGCCATTTCTCTCAGTTTTTTCTCCATCTCTCTCTGTTCCGTGACATCTCTGGAAATGCAAAGAATTCCCCTTGGAGATGGATACACACGTACCTCGTGCCATCTCCTTCCGCCGTCATCAAAAACATATTCATCTGAAACAACTTCGGCTTTCCTTTTTTCCATAACCCTTCTGAACGATTCGAAAATTTTTGTTTTTTCAATGCCCGGAAAAATCTCCGTTATTTTTTTACCGAGCAGTTCTTCTTTTTGCATTCCTGTCAGGTGCTCAGTTGCACTATTTGCAAGAATATACCGCCATTCCCTGTCAAGAGCATATATGCTGTCAGATGTTGATTCAAACAGTAGATTATATATTTTCTCGATTTCTTTCAATGCCTCTGTTTCCCCCTGCTCCTCTTCAACCTCCACATTTTCTCTACTTTTCCCATTCATGATATGCCTACAGGTACTTTCATGAAATCTAAACGCAGCACTTAAATTTTATTATCGACTATAGATATACTTTTCAATACTAACCCCCTCTATATAACTTTCTCCCTATGCTTTCCCTCTTTCCTGTCCAGCCACCAGTTAACCACGGCAATGCAGTGGCTGCTTAGATACGAAATGCTGCCAAGAGATACCTTCCTTGCTCCCCGCTCCAGTAAAAAGTTTTTTTCTTCATCTGTCAGGTCCCTGTTGTCCCCGAGAAAGAAGAAAGGGATGCCTTCAAATTTCATGTCCTCTATGGACTCGCCTTCCTCCTCCAGAAGATAAAATTCTTTATCCTTATTTTCTTCTACCACTTCCCTGAAAGACCTGCTGGATGCAAAGATGCCAGGCGATGTCTCCTCTCTGCTGCCCATTCTCTCAAGGGCTTTTTTGAGAAAAAGAGATATGCTCCTCTCATCTGGAGAAACCTTCCTTAATCTTTCCCCTTCGATGCGTATGTAAACAGGCTGCTCCCCTCCGTGCAAAACAGTATGAAAAACAACATTTCTTCTGATATCCCCCGAAAGCCAGAAAGCAGCGTTTATGCATCTTGCCACAACATCCAGCCTTCCGGATGAACCGGGCAAATCCTTCAGATTTATTTTTTCAGGTTCGGTGACGCCGTGCGACTTCACATAAAAATGCCTAAAGATAGTCATTGACGTCTATATCCATCGGCAGCTCGGGCTTCTTGAAATCTTTCTTATCCCTTCCCCACGGTATCGTCAGATCAAATCCCACCTTGGTTGTCATTCTCGTTTCCAGGTCAGAGGACGGGTCAAGAGAGGAGCCCTTCTCCTTCTTTATTACCATGTCTTTGTCTCCCTGAAAGCGGGTCGCCATCGCCCATTCTATCTGGCTTGAGTCATGGATATCTATATCATCGTCAACAACAAAAACATGCTTCATGGATTTATGGCCTTTGAAAGCAGCCTCAATCGCCTTCTTCCCATCATCCTCATTTCTTTTCCTTATGCTCACAGCCCCGTGCAGCCAGGAGCAGCCGCCAGGCGTGAT
>JAGGSL010000140.1 GCA_021159125.1 Thermoplasmata archaeon | reverse complement strand
GGAATATATAAATATTGTCCTATAAGGACAAAATTGTTTTGATAGAACAACAGAAATTATGTTGCCTGCAAATGTATTTAAATCGCTCCGTATTATATGCGTGAGAATATGGGCTGCTACATATGTGGAGCAAAAAGCGTTACAAAATGCAATCACTGCTATCAGGATATATGCAAGGAGCATGCCCATTTTGTGGAAAGTATAGGCGCCTATCTATGTGATAACTGCTATCTGGCATATAAGAATGGCTCCCAGGACGTCATTGCAGAGTAAATTTTATATAGAAGAATTATTATACCGTTCTTGGTGATGTAACATGTTATCTGGAAAACAACCAATATTGATATTGAAAGAAGGAACTGAAAGGGAACAGGGAAGAGATGCACAGCATAATAACATAAGGGCTGCAATGGCGATAGCCGATGCCGTACGCTCAACTCTCGGACCAAAGGGAATGGACAAGATGCTCGTGGACAGCATGGGGGACGTGGTTATCACAAATGACGGCGTCACGATTCTCAAAGAAATAGATATAGAGCATCCTGCAGCAAAAATGATTGTAGAGGTGGCAAAAACCCAGGATGAGGAATGCGGGGACGGGACAACTTCTGCAGTGATAATTGCAGGAGAGTTGCTCAAGAAAGCCCTCGACCTCATAGAGCAGGATGTTCATCCTACAGTAATTGCAGACGGATACCGCATAGCAAGCAAGAAGGCATGCGAAATCCTGGAAAGCATTGCAGAGGATGTGAAGCCTGACGATGCCGAAGTATTGAAAGAGATAGCAGCAACATCCATGACCGGCAAGGCTGCGGCTGCGAATAAGGAATTGCTTTCAGATATTGCATACAGGGCTGTAAAAGCCGTCTCTGATGAAGAAAATGGAAAAATTACAGTTGACCTTGACAACGTAAAAATAGAGAAGAAACACGGAGGTTCTGTTGAAGATACTGAACTCATAGAAGGCATAGTTCTTGACAAGGAAAGAGTCCATCCGGGAATGCCAAAAGTCGTAAAGGATGCAAAAATCATGCTTCTGAACACTGCTCTCGAGGTAAAGAAAACAGAGGTTGATGCACAGATACGCATATCTGATCCGACCCAGCTGCAGAAGTTCCTTGATGAGGAAGAAGCGATGCTCCGCAAGATGGTCGATAAAATAAAAGCGTCAGGTGCCAACGTTGTGCTCTGCCAGAAGGGAATAGACGACCTTGCACAGCATTACCTCTCAAAGGCAGGGATATTTGCTGTCCGAAGAGTAAAGAAATCAGACATGGAGAAGCTTGCAAGGGCAACAGGCGCTTCAATAGTGTCAGAGCTTGACGAAGTGGAAGACAGCGATCTTGGATATGCAGGCAAAGTTGAGGAAAAGAAAATAGGCGATGACGAGATGGTGTTTGTCACGAACTGCAAGGAAGCAAAGGCAGTAACGATTCTCATAAGGGGCGGAACAGAACATGTGGTCGACGAGATAGAGCGCGGAATGCATGATGCTCTGTCTGTGGTGGCAGCGACACTCGAGGACGGAAAGATAACTACAGGCGGCGGCTCGGCAGCAACAGAGATTTCTCTCGCCCTGAGGGACTTTGCAAGCAGCGTGGGCGGCAGAGAGCAGATGGCTGTTGAGGCATTTGCAGATGCAATAGAGGTCATTCCAAAGACGCTTGCAACCAATGCAGGGCTAGATGCGATTGACATGCTAATAGAACTGAAGAAAGCCCACAAGGAAGGAAAGAAGACATACGGTGTGGACATATTCGCAGGAAAGCCAGGAGACATGAGAAGCAAGAATGTCGTTGAGCCGATGAGGGTAGGAACACAGGCAATAAAGTCTGCAACTGAAACAACAGTCATGATACTGCGCATTGACGATGTCATAGCAGCGAAGGGAAGCAGCGGCGGCGGTAGCGGTGGCGGCGCAGGCGGCGGCATGGGCGGCGGAATGCCCGAGTACTAAGAGATTAAGCAGGCATCTGCCAGCAGCCAGCCGGATATAATCTAATCCCCCTCTACCCATTCTTTTTATACCCCTCTTTATTTTTGTTTTTATGATACCTGTTAGAGACATTACTCCGCACAAAAATATGAGTGCAGATGAAATTGTTAGGCAGATGTACGATGCGGGCGGCTTTACTGCAAAAAAAGTTGGCGAAGGAGTCAACATACTTGAAGAGATGGTAAAGGAGGGATACAAAATAAGCCTTTCATTTCCTGCATGTATAGTTGCCACAGGCACAAGAGGAGTGATAAAGGAAATGGTGAAGCAGGGCATTGTGGATGTGATAATGACCACATGCGGCACCCTCGATCACGATATGGCGAGGAACTGGAAAGACTATTACCATGGCTCTTTCCTCATGGATGATATTGAACTTCACAGACGGGGTGTGAACCGACTGGGAAATGTGCTCGTGCCCAACGAGAGCTATGGAGTTATCATTGAACAAAAAATGCAGGAAATTCTCGAGGATATGGTAAAGGAAAAGGATGAATGGGGGACAAGAGAGATATGCCAGCAAATAGGCAAGCATCTCGGCGAGGATTCTATACTCTACTGGGCATGGAAAAACAATGTACCTGTGTACGTGCCGGGCATTACAGACGGCGCCGTGGGGTCGCAGATATGGATGTTCTCCCAGTCGCACAAATTCAAGATTGATCTGCTGAAAGATGAGAAAGAGCTGGCAGACATATTCTTCAGCGATGAGGAAAAGATGGGGGCGCTGATAATCGGGGGAGGGATATCAAAGCACCACCTTATATGGTGGAATCAGTTTCGCGGTGGCTTGGACAGTGCGGTTTACATAACCTCATCTCCGGAATGGGACGGTTCTTTGTCTGGGGCGAGAATAAGAGAAGGAATTTCCTGGGGAAAGTTGAAAGAAAAGGCGAAATATGTGACGATAGAGGGTGATGCCACCGTGCTTTTGCCGCTCATGATTGCTTCGCTAATCGAGCGGATAGAGAAGTGATGCTCTGAAGAACATGAGTATTCGATAAATGTACCATACTCTTTATAAAACAAGAAGTAATAATAGATTCCAGATGAAAGGGATAAAGCTGATAGTTCCGGTCATTGTATTGATTATTGTACTTGGTAGTGGCACAGCTTTGGGAGATGGAACCTCAAATGAAGAGAGTGGCCATTATTTTGATGTCGGAAGCTTCTGTCAGTATGGTTCAGATGGAATTGCCGGGAAATATGCGCTTTCAGGGCTTGAAGGATGCATGATTTCTGTTTACTCTGCCGAGGGTTCCCACCTGCTTGATATAATTTATAAATCAGACCATATGGAAATTTATTTCCAGATTCTTGATGATGCCGTATTGAAGAAATTGCTCTCTAAAGAGGAGTGGCTGAAGGACTACATAAATGATTTGTCCTACAAAAAAATGGCATTCGAAAGGTCGGAGATATCGTTCACCTATGGAAACTGCAGTATAGAGATGCATGATACCTCAATCAATTTTCTGAAAATACATACTACGGGAGATATAATCTTTTCAAATTTGAGCAAATATAACCTGACGTGGGAAGGGAATATCGTTGAAATATCAAAAAATAATTTTTCCGGGACTATAATAAGCAACGATATGCTCGAAGAAAAGGACGGGAAAATAGTGGCTAAGAAGAATGTGATGTTCAGGGGCACGGATCTCGGACCCATTGCAGATAAAACCCCGGAAATATACAATGCTGAGGAAGCCGTCAGTAGAGCGATAAAAGCAAGAACGCTCGGAGGAGAAATAACCATTGTCAGAAAAAATAACAGCTACAAGGTTGACTCTGTTTCCTATTACGGAAATGTGAGCATAAAGAATGTTACTATTAATGGCGAAAAAGCAGAATTTTTTGTAAGCGGGGACGACCATACTGCAGGGAAGACAATAAAGGTCAATATCGGTGGGGCGATGTCTCCGAAAGATTTGAAAGTCATGTTTGACGGAAAAGAGATACCAATGGCTGATAACCTGACAGATGTGTTAAATCCAGACAATGACGGGCTGCAGCCGGAGTATTCCATTGTCAATGTAAAATCAAAATGCGGAGATGAATTTTTCCTGTTGATAAGCATCCCTCATTTCAGTGAACATAAAATTGTTATAGAATCTCTTGTCAAAAACCCGATTTTCATGGGAATGGCGGCAGTAAGCGCCATGCTGGTTGTTGTTGCAGCAGCGTGGGCAATGTTCAGAAAAGATAAGTCTATTCTCTGAACTTTTTGACCTGGTCGGGGTTTAGCGATGACCATGTTTCTATGAAACTGTCAACAGCGCTGTCCAAAAACGTGTTTTTGTAGGTGATAAGCATTTTTATCACCTCCTCTTCATCCTTTACAGAATATGCTGTTTCTCTCCCGAGAGAGACGGCTTCAATAATACCCGCATCAACCATCTTTTTCAGGTGGAACGAGATTGTGGAAGGAGATTTTTTCACCCCCTCGCATATATCCTTGTGGATGGAATCCGGATGCATCAAGAGGAATAGAATTATTTTGCGGGGCGTTTTTTGGCGGAGTATGGCAATAATTTTTTTGTCCTGCATTCCCACTTTTAGAGAAGCGAAGTAGCGTGTATATCTCCCGTCTTTTTTGGAAACAACTATTTCCCTCTTTTCCAGGTAATGGAGGTGATAATCCAGAGTGCTCAGCGATATATCGAGCTTTCTTGCAATTTCCCTCTCATGAAGCCCCGGATAGTTTAAAATAAGATTGTATATTTTTCTTCTGGTTTCCAGGGCAAGCGAATCCTCTTTTATCATCTGATGACACTCCCATCGAATTACCTATCTCCTGACCACAGTAAGGTAGAGAAAAACTATTATCAGCAAATCAAACACTATCAAAATCAAACTTTGATGGGCAACTTCTGCGAGCAAGAAAATACCTTTTACAAAAAACAGAGAGAACGCTGCCACCAGAAAAAGCATTTTTATGTCTTTTATCCTTAAATATGATACTACCGAAACAAGCATCAACAAAAATGATAACCCCAGCATTACAATTGATGAAAATATTATTATCTCTTCTATGCTAACACCCCGAATTTATTTATCGGAGGGCGATATAAAAAATTTTGTATTCGATATTTGTATTATACGTTTCGATGTTTGTCAGATATCCTTTATAAACAATAAGAACATTTTACTTTCACGAACTGGGGGATAGGAAGAGGATTTTCCCTCCTCTACTTTTTCCAATCACCGCCTCTCCGTCCCCCTGCCTCCCACATTTGTTTTTTGAAAGGAAAAGTTTTTATTTAAATCTGCCCCCCGTGCAAGCTTTTATATTTCGGCCCCCATATTTATCCAATGGAAAGGACAGGGATGGCATCGCTCCCTTTGCATCCAGGAAAAGCGCCCAGATGGTTGTTCGGGAGAATGGTAAAGCTTGCGGAGGCAATATCCGAGGTTATGATTTACGAGTACGGAAAGAAAAAATTTTTGCAGACAATTTCAGACCCTTTCTGGTTTCAGGCATTTTCATGCGTGCTCGGATTTGACTGGCATTCCTCTGGCACTACAACAGTCACATGCGGTGCCCTTAAGGAAGCTCTGTCAGGGAAGCGTGAAGTGAGGATAGCAGGAGGGAAGGGCAAAAGTTCGAAAAAAACCCTTGAGGAGATAGACACAATCGGCTACGAGATGGGCCTGGGGGAAGAAACCATAGATTCGTTGAAATATGCGAGCAGGATGGCGGCAAAAGTGGATAATGCTGCGCTTCAGGACGGCTATGCGCTTTACCACCATGTTCTCATAATGTCAGAAGATGGCGATTGGGCTGTTATACAGCAGGGGATGAACATCGATTATAAATATGCGAGAAGATACCACTGGCTATCTGACGATCTGAAGGTTTTTGTTGAAGAGCCCCATAATGCAATTTTGGGAAAAAAGGAGAAGGCAATGGATATGACCGCAAGGGAAAGCAGGGAGGCGAGAAAAGTATCCGTTGACCTGGTGAGAGATAACCCGAGGCATTTGAGAAGGGAATGGGAGCTTCTCAAAAAGCCATCGTGCCAGACAACCCTTGATGGATGGAACATGAAAATTCCCCATCTCCGCATGCCGCAGAGAATAAACTGGAATGTGATAAAAGGGATATATGAGTTCCAGCCTCGTGACTATGAAGAGATGCTTTCAATCAGGGGTGTGGGGCCTGCGACAGTGAGGGCTCTTGCATATATATCGGAATTGATGTACGGCGCTCCCCCCTCATGGAAAGACCCCATAAAATACTCTTTTGCTGTTGGCGGAAAAGACGGGGTACCGTACCCTGTGAACAGGAGAGCAATGGATGAAGCAACTTCCATCATAAAGCAGGGTATAGAAGAAGCAAAAATCGGGAAAGAGGAAAAGCTGAAAGCAGTAAGGCGAATGAAAAAAATTTTGCCTGATGAATAGCAAAGGCAGGAAACATAATATCCTAACCAGGACTCGAACCAAAAATATATCTATTCATCCCAAATACGGAAATATGAAAAAAATTGCTGTGCTGTTGCTGGGGTTTTTAATTGCATCCTCGCTCAGTGGATGCACAGGCAAAGAAAAAAATCCCGTAGCAGTTATAAAAACAAACATGGGCACAATGAAAGTAGAGTTATATGAGGATAAAATGCCCACTACAACCAAAAATTTCGTCAAGCTTGCAAATGATGGATTTTATAACGGCCTTGTCTTTCATAGAGTCATTAAAAATTTCATGATCCAGGGAGGCGGATTTTATCCTAACGGAACGTATAAAGAGAGTCCTTACGGTCCCATTCCTCTGGAGACAAATCCTGATGTGACACACGTCGACGGCGCCATATCAATGGCAAGAACATCTGACCCGAACAGCGCCACAAGCCAGTTTTTCATATGCGATGGAGCGCAGCACTATCTGGACGGGCAATATGCAGCATTCGGAAAAGTCATAGAGGGCATGGAAGTCGTGAGAGCAATCGCCTCTGTGGAAACGACCACAAAAAATACACCGTATGGGCAAATGCAGGACTGGCCTGTCAATGATGTCATAATAGAAAGCATAACAATAGAATAGTCACCTTGAAAAATTTATTTATACTGCTGCCGCATAAATGAGCATGGCATTTGGAAAAGCAATAATAATGGTGGCTATACTTGCAATTCTTTTACCGTCAGCAGAAGGATGTTTTGTGTCTTCAGGAATTGATTTGGACGTGAGTGATCCACAGCCAATTCCACCCTCGGATTCTGTGACAATAAATGCAAATGTCACGTTCAGGTGGGGATTTGGCTCTTTCCTTCCCCTGCCTGTGACAGTATACCTTGAAGTTAAAGATGTGCCGAACTGGCTATATGTTTCTCCGTCTGTTAGCTCCTTCAGCGTCACGCCAAAAGGATTTACAGGAGGAGAAGAGAGAAAGGTCATTCCTATAAAGCTGACGGCAAGTGCTGAAACAAAAGCATTTTCTTATGAGTCCATCACTCTCCATGCATATACAAACGGCAGCTTCCTGGTACAGGGCTCTGAAACAGAGAAAAAAGTGACCGTTATGCAGGATTTCGTTGACAAGGGAATCTCAACACAGCTATCGGATAGCACGATAAATCTCGTCAAGGGAGAAAGCGAGAAAGTTTATCTGAACATCACGAACATGTGCAACGGAGATATTTATGTAAAAATAAACATAATGAATCTCTCAAGCGATTGGAAGGTCACAGCTACCCAGCCAGAACTTGTCATTTCCTCAAAATACACGGGAACACCCACGAAGTCAATACCGTTGACATTCAGAGCTTCCGGAAAGGGCTCAGAAGAGGGATGGATTGAGGTAACATACTCTCCGTCTTCAAATCCCGGATGGGGAGAGAAAACAGTTGCAATTCCGGTATTTGTGAAAAGCTCGGAGCCCGGCATATCAGGCGGCGCCATAGCATCAGCCATATTTCTGCTGCTCATCATAGCCCTGATAATCGCCATCATATGGAAAAAATACAAAAAGGCGTAAATTTTTAAGCTTCCTTCCATTAATTGCGTATGATTTCGCAGCTGATAAAAGAGCATGAGGCTTACAGGACTTCAGGGATAAATCTTGTTGCATCAGAAAACAGAGTGATTTCGTCTGCCCTCAATGCCCTCTCGTCAGACCTTGCCGGCAGATACGGAGATAAATGGTACGGCGGCAGTAAATTTGCTGCCCAGATTTTTGAGGAAGTGGAGAATTTGGCAAAAAAGGTTTTTAATTCAAAGTACGCATTTGTAACACCGCTTTCAGGAAACATATGCGACCTTGCAGTCCTTTTCTCTTTTACATCCTGCCAGGGAAAAATTGCTGCAGTCCCAAAGGAAGAAGGCGGCTATCCGTTGGGCTACAAAAAATTTGAGAGAAAGCTGATTCCTCTTCCTGTAAGGAAAACAGAAATAATTGTTGATGAAGCGATTGATGTCATAAATAAGGAGAAGCCAGAGGTTACAATGCTCGGCTCTTCTGTGATACTATTTCCTCATCCTGTGAAAGAGCTTGAGAACGCAAAAAGATACGGCACTATGGTCTACGATGCATCCCACGTCCTCGGATTGGTGGCAGGCGGCAGATTCCAGCAACCTTTGAAAGAAGGGGCAGATGTTATGATTGGCTCAACTCACAAAACATTTCCCGGTCCGCAGGGCGGCATTGTTCTCACAAATTCAGAAGAAAAAGCTGAAATGCTAAAAAAAATGCTGCAATTTGACTTCGATGAAGGCATAGGCCTGGTTGATAACCCTCATGCCCACAGGATTGCCGCAATAGGCATTGTGCTGGAAGAAATGCTTTCTCACGGGAGGGAATATGCAGGGCAAATAGTAAAAAATGCAAGAGAGCTTGCGTTATCGCTCCATGAGCTCGGCATACCTGTAAAATTTTCAGAAAAGGGCTTTACCATGTCACACCAGATTTTGCTTGATTTCGAACCATCAGAGGCAAAAAAATTCTGCGGAAAAATGGAAGAGCAGGGAATTTTCATAGACATTTCAGGGCGCATAGGGGTTGCAGAAGCCACCCACATAGGAATGAAGGAGCAGGAAATGAGAGAAGTCGCCCATCTCATGGCCGATGCATATCATGGAAAAGATGTCTGGAAGGGGATTAAAAAATTAGCAAGGAGGTTTTACGATGCATGGAAATAGTCCCACAGATAGTGATTCCATGGCATCTGATTCTATAACGCTGACGGAAGAAGAGATGGCCAGGTACAGCCGTCAGATATCAATTCCGGAGTTTGGAAAGGCAGGGCAGGAAAAACTGAAAAATGCAAGGGCGGCGGTTGCAGGCGCAGGGGGGCTGGGTTCAGCAGTCGCCATATATCTTGCTGCTGCCGGAATCGGGTATATAAAAATTATAGATGACGATGTTGTTGAACTTTCAAATCTGAACAGGCAGATACTTTATAGTGAAAGCGATATCGGCAGAGACAAAGCTCATTCTGCAGAAAAAAAGCTCAGGGCAATCAATCCGAATATTGAGATTGCGGGGATAAACAAAAGAATCACGGAGAAAAATGCGGTTGGGCTGCTGAAGGATGTGGATGCTGTGGTTGATTGTCTGGATAATTTTGAAACAAGATATGTCATAAATGATGCAGCAATAGAGATCGGCATTCCTCTATTTCATGGGGCGTGCATGGAAATGGGAGGGCAGGTTATGACTGTGATGCCTAAAAGAACAGCATGTCTGAAATGCATTTTTCCCAACCCCCCGCCTCACAAAAAAACGCCGATACTTGGCGCTGTTGCAGGGACTATAGGCACAATACAGGCGACAGAGGTGATAAAATTTTTTGTTGGAATGGAATCGCTGTTAACAAACAAGCTTCTAATATATGACAGCAGATTTTTTTCTTATGACATAATAGAGCTTGAAAGAAACGAAAAATGTCCGAGTTGCGGGGTTATATGAAGATTAAAGTGAAGTTCTTTTCTTCTCACAGGGATGCAGTGGGCGAAAAAGAAATCGAAGTTGAAATCAAAGAAAACAGCAGTTTAAATGATTTGCTGGAGATGCTTTCGGAGAAATATCCTAAACTGAAAGAACTTAAAGATTATACTGTGCTTTCTCTCAACCACAGATATGCAGACGGCAATTCGAGGATGAAGGAAGGCGATGAGGTAGCAATATTTCCTCCGCTGGAAGGAGGGTAGCCGATAGCATTTTTATAGGAAGTTATGTTATGATGCTCATGAACATATTGCTCGGGGTGGGAAATGAGATTAACGGCGACGACGGCATAGGAGTATGGATAGCCCGAAATTTTTCCCGCGATGGGTGGCGCTCGATAGATTGTTTTACTGCCCCTGAAAACTATACCTCCGAGATAAAAAGAAGCGGGGCAAAGAAGGTGGTTATTGTGGATGCAGCAGATATGGGGCTTGATGCAGGGGAAACAAGAATTATCCCGAAAGAAAAAATAGGTCTGGCAGGTTTTTCCACCCATTCGTTACCATTCTCAATTTTTATATCCCACATTGAAAAAACAACCGATGCAGATGTAATGTTGATAGGGATACAGCCGGGGCAGTTTCATTCTGGCATAAGCGATAAAGTTAAGGAAGCGGGTAAAAAATTGCTTGAAATATTGAAAAGGGATGCTTTTGATGAAATAGAGACATTATGATGCTGCGCGCGGGTCTGTTATAAATAATATGGAAACAAAAAAAGCAATGGACATGCCCATAAAAAGACCGGTTACCAGCCTGATTGGATTTATGCTTTCATAGGGAGTAAGCATCTGAAGAATCCCATCTGCAACTGCAGGAACTGGAAATAGAAAAAAAAGAACTAAGATTTTTCTTGCATCCCTAATTTTACGATAGAAGAAATTGATGACAGTGTTTTTGATTGTATTGCCTGCAGAAACAAAAATTGAAATTAAGAAAATGAAAGACAGCCCTATAAACATGCCCGTATCTCTTGCGCATACTGGCATCTGGTTTTCGTTGATGTAATAAGAGCGATAATACTTCTGGTGGCAGTTTATATCCCCAAAGTAATATATAAGGCGGGGAAACAACGGCATGCTGTCCCATTTTTCCCTGTAGTCCACTTTCCATGCGCTTCCGTCAAGATTTTTTACTTCGCCTTTTCCGACCAGAAAAGGGGCAATAAAGATGGATGCAGTGAAAAAAATTGTGACGGAAAATAGGACCACAGAAATTTTATTTATCTTCACACAATCTTTATTGAAGCACATTATAAAAATTGTTGGATAAAATTTGGAGCATGCGCTTCATAAATATTATTAAATATCGAAAGTACATTAGCAGGGCCAGAACATGGAAGAAAAGAAATATGGTGAGAAAGCAATAGAAGAGGCAAAACTTGAGACGTGGGAAAATCCCAGCCAGGAGAATGATTATATTGTGAATATAGAATTCCCGGAATTCACTTGTTTGTGTCCCCAGTCTGGGTATCCTGACTTTGCCGTAATAAGGATAAAATATATGCCGGATAAATACATAGTGGAGCTCAAATCTCTCAAACTCTATCTGAATTCATACCGCAACAGACATATTACCCATGAGGAGGCAACAAACAGGATATATAATGATTTGGAAGCCCTATTGAACCCAAAGTTTATTGAAGTTACAGGGGAGTTTAACATTCGAGGGGGAATAAAAACAACCGTAAGGATGTCATCTGATCACAAATTCCAGTAGCTGCTCAGCAGATCTTTTAATTTTATTACAACATCATCTGCATCCCTTCCACCCTCAAAGTTGTCCTCAAAATGCAGCGGCTCGTGAGCAAGAGCAGCCACCTCGCTTGCAATCCCTTTTTCAAGAACGCTGAGCATGTACCCTCCTTCAAGTGTGCATGCAATTTTACTCTGAACAGAACTGAATTTTTTTATGATTTCCCCGTAGAAGTCTATTGTCAGAGAGAGCCCTCCCAACTCATCAGAATGATGGGAATCAAATCCTGCAGATATGATGATAAAGTCCGGCGAAAATTGTTCGGCTATCGGCAGCATAATCTCATCAAGCAATTTTTCAACTCCTTCATCTCCCACGCCTCTTGAGAGGGGGGCATTTACAGTAAATCCTTTTCCTTCCCCTTTGCCTATTTCATCAATCATTCCTGTGCCCGGGTAGTGGGGAGAAAGATGTATTGACTGATAAAGCACATCTTTTCTGTCATAAAAAATATCGCATGTACCATTGCCGTGATGAACATCATGGTCAAATATAAGCACTTTTTTTCCCTGGCTGGCAATAAAATCTGCAGCAATCGCCGCATTGTTGAATAAACAGAAGCCCATTGAGCGGTCTTTCGTGGCATGATGGCCGGGAGGACGAATTATCGCAAAGGCATTTTCCTCTCTTCCCTTCAAAATTTCATCGCATGCCCTCACAAGCCCACCTGCAGCAAGTTTTGCTATTCTGTAGGAATTTTCTGTGGTATATGTATCGGGATCAAGCCATCCCACCGTGTTTTTCACCCGTTCCATCATTTCTTTTGAATGGACATTCAAAATTTTTTCTTCGTCTATCATAACCGGCTCTATTATACGCAATTTATTAAAGAACGGCATTCCCTCTAAAAACCGCATGGCTTCAACAGCTCTCTCCGCCCTTTCCGGATGACCAGGGCTGCGATGGAGTGCAAATTCATCGGAGTACACCACAAGTGTCATGCTCTTGGATATCAAAATTCTTTATAACTTTTTCATCAAAACTTTCCAAAACCTTATTTATGGGTTCCTGCATTTCGTTTCGTGGTGCTCAAATGAAAGAAGTTGCCGAAGTACGAGAATTGAAGGTAAATAGGTATGTTATAATAGACGACGAGCCGTGCAAAATAGTCAGCATAACGACATCCAAGCCAGGCAAGCATGGCGAAGCAAAGGCACGAATAGAAGCAATAGGCGTCTTTGACAACCAGAAGAGGAGCATTGTAAGCCCTGTGAGACATAAAGTTAACATTCCTATCATAGACAAAAGGACTGCTCAGGTGATATCGATTATGGGAGACAAAGTGCAGCTCATGGATATGGAAACGTACGAGACATTCAACATGGACATACCTGAAGAGTTCAAGGGTAAGATAGAGAATGGAAAGGAGATCCAGTACCTGCAGGCTCTTGGAAAGAGAAAAATAACAAGGGTATAAATCCACTTATCACAACAGGTTTTATTCCAGCAGGTAATAGACCTGAATGAAATAGTTTGAATAGTTGATACTCACAGCATGTTCAGGAAATACTGGTGTATTCTCAAGTCACCGGTGAGCTCAGGATGAAAAGTTAGTGCAAGTTTGTTGTCCTCTTTGGCCATCACAATATCGTTATCTATTTTAGCCATAACTCTGCAATTTCCCCAGACTCTTTTTATCAGGGGTGCCCTTATAAATACCGCAGGAAACGGTTTGTCAAAGCCTTCTATGTCAAGCGAACATTGAAATGAGTCCTTCTGCCTTCCAAATGCATTTCTTTCAACTTCCATATCCATAAGCTCAAGAGTTTTTACAGCATAATCCACTTCCTTTGACAGCAAAATGCAGCCGGCGCATGTTCCCATTATCGGTATGTCATCTGCAATTTTCTTTATCTCCTCAAAAATGCCTGTTTTTATCATTAGCGAGGATATGGTTGTGCTCTCCCCACCAGGGATTATAAGGGCGTCCACATCCACCATCTTTTCTCTTATTGGAATGGCTCTTCCTTCAATCCCCATTGAATCCATTGCCCTTTCAACTGTGATTATATGCTCCTCTACATCCCCCTGAAATGCAGTCACGCCGACTTTTATCATATCAACTCACCCACATCTATGTCACACAATTCACTTAATTTTTTGTGAAGATTCTTAACTTTTTCTGCCGCCTTTTTGCCCGCCTTTTCCTCAAATTTTTTTACTACTTCGTCGATGCTTCTGTAGCCATTGCCTGTCAGATTGTCTGCATGGGCAACTATTTCCTCCTCTATGGTTCGGGGAGTGTAATCCTTCGGTGGCAGGCCGAGCTTGACTGCATCTTCTTTATCTATTCCTGCACCTCCGTGATGTTCTATAGCCCTCACAACTTTCTCTGGCAGCCCGAGCCGTCGGGCGATATTTGCTCCTTCAACGATATGATTTATTCCATGTGTTTTGGATCTGCCGATGTCATGGAAAAGAGATGCAAGATAAACGGTATTCATGTCCACCTTTATGCCGTTGCGTTTTATCCTCTCTGCTATTTTCATCGCAAGACGCTGGACCTTCAGCGAATGGTCAATGACTTCCTGAGAGCAGCCTTCATCCCTGAGCATTTTCACGTAATCCATTTCCAAAACTCTCTTTCCTCTTTTTTGGGGTATGACCTGAAATTTGCCGTAGAATTTGCGGTCTATCCATTTCCCGTCCGTGATATAATGCATAAAAAGTGCCAGGGCTGCAACCTCAGAATGGGGCTGGTTCCCAACAGCGACATTAAAATCAGCCATGGAATAAAATTCCCCGGGAACTTTTTTTGAGCCAACTATGGCAAGAATCTTATCATGTTTCTTAATTTCATCAGCAACATCTGCTATACTTTCCCCATACATGGTAAGGTGCACAATCAGCCCATCCCAGTTTTTAATGAATTTTTTCCAGTTTACGCCCGTTTCTATTTCAAAATCATCGCCAAATCTGTTGTTGACATCTTCAACAACCTCCTCTATCCCTTCGTCTCTATTGTCTATGATTATTTTTTTTGCTCCGAAGGCCCTTGCAACAAGTGCAATATGGGTCGTGATGCGTTTATCTCTTGCAATTCTATGGCCGTATCTAAAAACTGTGACGTCTACCATTTATTTGACTCTTTCTCTTCCAATGGGTATATTAGCAATGTTGTGCATCCGGCAGCCATGAAAAACGATACTATGGGATGAATCACTTCATACCATTTATAGTCCCCTATCCTGAAAGACAATATCATGAGTATGATCGCGGCCATGCTGAGTATGCCGCCTATAAAGCCTCCTGCCGTTGAACTCAAACGTATTTCTGTATCAATGAGGGAAAAAGCAACAAAGATACACCATATCACCACTGCTCCGAGAACTGCCG
Source organism: Thermoplasmata archaeon (assembly GCA_021159125.1). GTDB lineage: Archaea > Thermoplasmatota > E2 > UBA202 > DSCA01 > VBQP01. The sequence goes on along the minus strand of JAGGSL010000140.1, from coordinate 12,750 downwards.
TGGCTACGGAAAATACAAATATCCATCCTATTTTCCAGTCGAAGTAATACAATGTGAAAAACCATATGTAGAAGCCCAGACCCGTAAATCCAAGACCGGATAGAAATGAGAGCATTCCCTTGTTCAATTGCATGACAATAAAAGGCGCATCCATTAATAAAGCTTATTCATTTTTTTGAATGAAGAAATAAAGTGGGAAAGAGAAAGGATGGCTGATAGCTATTAAAACTGTATAGCAATAACTCGCAGCATGGTTAACTCTTCTTTTGTTTTGCAAACAAGAATTTTACCCCTTTGGCGTAATATTTCCTTTGAGTCAGAATGTGGTATGCTGTAATCCACATGAACACAAATGAAGTGATTGAATGCAGCTGAATAAGATTAATGTCTATCCTTAGAGATGGAAATGTCATAAACAGAACAAGCATTACACCCGTAATTGCTGATAATAAAAAGAATATCAGGAGAAAGATATTCCAGATTATTTTTGATTTTGCTGGAGAAATTATCTTTTTCGCTACAGCAACTTTTGTCAATATGGCTCCGCCAATTATGATTATAAATGCGAGTGTAAGCCCCACAATTTCCTTATTTTTATACCAGGGAGTAGAAGTTGAGTTATGCCCTGTTGACTGTGGTTCTGTAGATGTACTGTTATCTGCTTCCGATGTATCTTCTGTTTTTGATGGGTCTGGCTGAGAATGGTCACATATACCATCTCCATTGGTATCCACATAACGTGGGCATTCGCCAGGATATGTATCGTTTTCAAGACCGTACGGGCAATCGTCCCATGCTGAAGCAACTTGAGAGGTTATGGGCAGTACAAAGATTAGTAAAATACCCACGATAATAAATGTGGATGTCCACCCTTTCAGGATTGGTTTTTTCATGTTATCTAAAAAGGGAAAGAGAGGGTGGGTGTTTAGTTACCACCGTGGTGTCCACCAGCCCATATTGGCTTTCCTTCTTCTCGGTAGAGCATGTCGTTTATGTGGAATACCGTAAGCCGCTGACCTGCAATTCCATCATGCAGACTCCCTGTTATGGTAACAGTTGTTCCTGTAAGTCCCTGCAGTTCTTCTATGATTGTTTCTGTGTTGCCATCTCCGTCATAGTCATAGGCAGACTCCTTTATAGATATGTACCAGTAGGGTCCAACATAAAGCCTAAGTCCGTCAAGGTAGAAATATACTCCGTCCTGTGTAAGCACACCTGTAACTTCCGTCAAATTGTCGCACTCTCCATCTCCATCACCGTTGCCAATTCCAGTATATGTATTGTGTGATGCACCTGATGAAGCATGCATCATGTTCTGGCTTCTCAGCTGGTCGTACGTGCATGCGCTACTGGTATATGGGTCATATTCGCCCACATATCCTGCGCTTGCAGCCATCAGCATTCCGCCCATTGCCATAATGGCAATTGCTCCTATTGTCAATATCGTTTTTCTTTTCATTTTTTATCACCTGCACTTTTTGTGCATGCTAAAAGCTACGGTCATTCTTTATATTGATTTTCCCAAATTTATCCCAGATTATGCCCAAATTCTGCCATAATATTAAGCCCGATTTTTTCAGAATTATTTAATTAAAATTTGGGAATGGGAGGAGGTTAGAAGGCGAAAAATGAAAAAGAAAATTTTCATTTTTGTCCCATTCCCGGCGAGTAATGCAGCAACAAGTTATAAAATTTGTTGTTTTGCCAACTTATGATATTCTTACGGTAAATTCATCAGACATTACAGGATTTCCGGCGCTGTCATAAGCTTCCACTCTAAATTTTATGGTACTGCCGGAGGGAAACTGCCCGAGTTCTATTCCGTACGCCGGCAGGTTACTTTCATTTTTTAGCGGATCTTCGTCATGCCTTTGCTGAACAGGGTCTGATGCATAAAGATACATCTCCTTTGCTTCGCCATTCATCTCTATTTCCACTTTTTTTATTGAAAACATACCTCCCGTCACATTGGCATATACGGCAAGATTGCTGCTATTAGTTGGATTTTCAGGGGTGTACCAGACTTTATTTATTGAGGGCATATTGCCTGAACCATTTACTACTACATGTACAACTTTTTCAGTCTCAAGCCCGTTGCCATCCGATGCTCTTATCAGAATGTCATAATCTCCAGGGCCAGGAGGAGCCCATTCATATGAAAAGTTTTCCGGAAGAGATATTTTTTCTCCTGCAACTTCCATATCGACACTTTCAATTCCGACATTATCGTATGCCCTTCCCTGCACGACCACATTTCCATCAAATATTTCTCCATCATACGGATGGGAGATATCAATAGCAGGAGGAGATGCATCGACAAGTTTTATGCCATATGTCTTTTCAAAATTGCCGCATTTGGCAACCATTTCGTAGTCCCCCGGCGATAATGAAGAGGTGTTCCAGTAAATTTTCCATTTACCATCCACATCAAATGTTTTGTCTGCAACTTTTACCTTCCCTTCAGATGTCGATGCGCCTTCAATAACTACAACATCGCCCACATTGATTGTCGGCTTTTCAAAAACATCGCTCCACGGCTTGTCTATGCTGATGAAATTTTCTCCAGTACTTGTTTCAAAAGATGCAGATATGTTTGTTATAACTGTGGTTCTCTTTGCGGTGTTCTGGAAAACAAGATAAAATGCCTTGCTTGTATTGAATGAAATTTCGCCTGTATCTGAGTAAATATAATGGTAGCAGTCGAATGCCTTTCCCTCCATGTATTTCCCAAAATTCTCTTCATCAACAATGAAAAATTTTATGGCTGATGAAACATCTTCTCTTCCATATTCTGTCTTTGCCTTTCCATCCTCCCAATCCCATATGTTTCTTTGAATCTGATAAGCAGATGTACTGAATTTTACTTTGCATTCATAATCATTTCCTTCAGGAGGTGAAACAACATGCTCTTTTTTAAATGAGGGCATTCCGTCAGGGAGAACAAAAGTTATCCTGACATTTCTGCTTTTGTTGGGAAAAATTGTCACCATGTAATGGAGGGCATTGCTTTCCCCCAAACTGAAGGGCTCGTAATAAAATATCTCATCCTTCTGGAGAGAGAATAGATAAGAATGCCCTGCGCCGAGATGGAAAGTGCATTCGCCGTCAACGCCAGTATAATTCCATATGCTCGGAACAATCCAGGGTACGATGCCAGGTACACGCTCATGGTACCATTCTCTCAATTCTGTATAATTTTCCTGCCATTTCTCTCTAAAACCTTCGGGAAGTTTGGACCACAGCCTGCCCACGGTCCTGTCCCACATTTTGTCCTTGAAATCATTTGCCTTCCAGGAGCCAAACACAGTAACGCGCACTCCATCCACAGGGTTTCCAAATATGTCTTTGACTGCCACTTTTACATCTCCCCTGTCTTCCTCATGGATATAGTGCTCTGTGACATCATATATGGAGCTATCTCCTTTCAATGCAAAAAGAGCGGACATGATTTTATTCCATCCGTATCGATACTCGTCAAAGTTGTCGATACTCCCGCCGCCGTCTGCCCACCACTCGTCAAATTCGTGCCACCCGCGCTCCCAGAACTCGCACCACACATGGTCTTCGCCCAGGCAATTGATCGGCACGGCAGGAATGAGGGCAGCGCGGAGGGCGGCAGTCGAAAGCTCGTGTATTTCCCCGCAAAAACCGTTGTGCTCATGGGCAACAACATTGGGCTGGCCAGGACGGTCACCTGTAGCGAGAGCAGGAATTGTTTTTCCGACCCAGTAATTTACTGCCTCCACAGCTGTTGGATGATTTGACATGCTGTAATTCCAGGTGCGATGGGCAGGGGGACGATACGATTTGCAGTCCCACATATATTTTATGCCCGACAGCTTTTCTTTGAGTAGGGGGTAGCCAATATCATTGTGGTTGAATACATACTCCCTCCAGAATTTGCCATATACGTAGGTAGCATTTTCAATTGTCACTCTCGGAGACACAACAAACCAGTAATATATGGAGGGGGGACATATCACTTTCTTTTCGGTTCCGTTCTCAAGCACTTTATATTCTAGCGTTGAATAATAATCGCTCCCATTTCCTTCATCTATTATATCCACATAATCAAGAAATCTGTCATTTTCATAAAGGAAGCGGGCATTGTCATACAAAACTTCCGGAGGAGGAACAGCGCCAACAGGAGAATAGGCTATCGAAAAAGCAATTTCGTCCACATATTTTTTTTCAGTGTTGAGTAACAAATCTGCATATCTTTCATCCAAAAAATAAAATTGCTTGGCAAGCTCCCGTTGCAACCATAAAGGGGAACGGGCAATCGCCGCCTGCGCCTTCTGCGACAGATTGTGAGCATATGATATTTGCTTTTCTTCTATTCCAGAAGGTGAAAAATGAATGTAGTAGTCGTCTCCAGGCGCTATTTCAACAGTATGATTGAATTCCGCAATTGTCTTTTGTCCATGTTCTTCTTTTTCAAAAATTGTGTTTCCGACATAGCCGCTTGCAGGCGCAAGAAAAAGAATAATGATTGAAATAACCAGCAGAGTTTTCATGATATAAAAGACAACACTTTTGAGAATTTAAATCTTTTTCGTGAGCGTTAGTTTATTATATTAGATGTTTATTGCCTTTATAATGTCCATAGAGAAACTGCTCACATTTCAGGAATTTGTCGCTCACGTCCAGGACGAGGTAAGAAAAAAAATTGACGAAGAAATCAGGGACAGAGACATGAGGTATGCTCTTGAAGGCGGAAAATTGCTTCGCCCCATCATGCTTATGTTGGCATTCAGGGCTTGCAATGGAAGAGATGACAGATATGATAAAGCCCTGGAAAGTGCCCTTGGGATAGAGCTTGCCCACTCCGCGTCTCTTGTTCATGATGATATAATGGACGGAGATGTTACAAGAAGAGGAAAACCATCGCTATATATAAAAAGCGGGATAGGCAACGCCATTCTCACAGGCCACAGGATGATAAGCAAGGCATTTCGCATCTCTGTCACTCATGGGCTGGACAATGCGATAATTTTCCTGGATACATGGGATAAGACGCTTGTAGGTCAAATAGAAGATATAGACCTGAATGCACATCTGGAGAATATATTCAATGGGGGAAATTCTTCTGAACTGCTTGTCAAAGAATACTTCAATGTAATGGAAATGAAAACTGCCTCTCTTTTCGCCACAGCATGCAGGGCAGGTGCAATAGAAGCAAGGGCACCCCCTGAAATCCAATCTCTGATGGTAGAATACGGAAGAAACGTAGGGCTGGCGTATCAGCTTGCCGATGATCTGGTAGATATTGCAGAAGGGCGACTTGAAGAGGGCATCATAATGCCGCTTATCAATGTATATGGAAAAAACCTGAACGAAGAGCTTATAGGCATGCTGAAAGAAGGTAAGATTTCTATAGAGGAAGAACTAAAGAAGAGGGGAACAAACCTTCAGGAAGTATACAGACAGGGAATAATAAAATATGTGAGGAAGGCGCAGGAAATTGCAAACTCGCCGCTCATACCTGATAACATTTACAAGCCACTGCTGAAAGAAGCACCTGTGTACATAACAAACAAGATGGCCGAGAAAGTTGGTGTAGAGATATAAATGCCAATCGAAGAGAAAGGAATAACCTCTCCATTCACAATTTTAACATCGATTATAACTGGCGGACTGTTTCCCATACTCGGCTCGATTTTTGCGTATGATACCGGAGCAATTAAAAGCTTTGGCGACATATATTGGACAGGACTCGTCCTCACATCCGTAGGAGGATTTCTTGCCCACTATCTCCTTTCCCATACAATACATGACCTGTATCATTATGATATAGAGAAGAGGGCCACTTTCAGCAAGCAAACATTGAAAATCCTGCTTGTAATATCCCTGATAATTTTGGTCTCGATAGCGATTTACCTCACAATTATTGCAGGATGGCCTGTCATGGTCTTTTCGATAATAGGCGCTCTGGCGTGCATGTATGCTGAAGGGCTTATACACAGCGAATTTCAGATGGCATTCGGGGCAATGTTCCTTGTTATCGGCTCGTTTTATGTTCAGGTTGGATATTATCATCACGCCCTCAAAGCATTTTCCGACATATCTGGCATGATATGGCTCCGTTTGTTTTTCCTGTCATTGTTTGCATTCTTCTCTCAATACGGATGGTTGCTGTTTTACCGCCTTGATGATTATGGCTGGAGCCCAAAAGTAAGAAACAAAAGCATAATCATAACGAAAATCGGATTGCCATTTCTTATACTGGCGCTTGCTCTGCCCTCATAAACATTTTTAAACGACTTTTCATTCAGGATAAGGGGAAAATATGTTCGTCAAGGCAATTCCTGAAAAGTGTTCCGGATGCATGGAATGTGAAGCAGTGTGTTCAATGGCTCACTGGCATGTTGTGAATCCAATGAAGTCGGGCATAAGGATTGAGAAAAAAAGCGTTACTGAAGACATTCCTCATCTATGCACTCATGGGGAAGACTGCAATTTTGAATGTGTTGATGCATGCAAGTTCGATGCCATGAAGAAAGAAAACGGGAGGGTTTATGTTGATTATGAAAAATGCACGGGATGCAGGTTATGCGAAAAAGCATGTCCTATCGGTGCGGTATGGATTTTTGAAAAAAAGGCATATAAATGCGATTTGTGCGGAGGCGACCCGATGTGCGTGAAATACTGTTCTCAGGGCGCTCTTGAAATAGTGGAGGGATAAAAATGGTAGTTGAAAATAGCTGTTATGGCGGTAAAATTCTGACAGTAGATTTATCAAAAAAGGAGGGAAAGAGGCAGAAAATAGGAGATAGCTTTGCCCTCAAATATCTCGGCGGGGATGGTTTCGGGGCATACTTTTTGAATAAACTTGTTCCGGGAGATGCAGACCCTTTCGGAAAAGAAAATGTGCTTGTAATGGCTCCGGGGCTGCTTACGGGGACTGTTGTTCCCACTGCCGGGAAAACCGCCTTTTTTGCAAAAGCCCCCCTCACAGGGGGATGGGGAGAAGGCATCATGGGCGGAAGAATAGGATTTGCACTCAAACAGGCAGGATATGATGCCCTTATAATTACAGGAATGGCTGACAAGCCGTCTTATCTGTTAATCAATGATGACGAAGTTCTTGTAAAATCAGCGGAACATCTCTGGGGAAAGTCAACAAGAGAAACCACGGAAGAGATAAAGAAAGATGAGGGCGACGTTGTTATAGCTTCAATAGGGCCTGCAGGGGAAAGAAAAATCAGGTATGCTACCATAGATTCAGATGAGCGGCAGGCGGGGCGCGGCGGGCTGGGGGCTGTCATGGGCTCAAAAAATTTGAAGGCGATAGCAATCAAAGGAAGCAATGACATCAAAGTTGCAGACCCTGATAAGATGATGAAGCTGCTAGATAAGTGGTATAAGATAATGATAGAAAGCCCTGCTTTCAATGACGATGGCAAGTATGGCACGGGAGAATTTTTAGAGTGGATGAACGCAGAGCGAGGCACTTTCCCTACAAGAAACTGGAGGGAAGGAGTTTTTGACGAAAGAAAGGAGATTGACCCATACTACTGGGCCCCAAGATACACAATAAAAAACAAGGCGTGCATACAATGCGTAAAGCCATGCGGAAAGGCATTTGTCATAAAGGGGAAATACGAAGGGGCACTTGATGGAGTTGAGTATGAAACGTTATTTGCTCTGGGCAGCAACTGCGGAAATCCAAGTATAGAGGCTCTTGCAAAGGCAAATGAGCTGTGCGATTTGTACGGCATGGACACAATATCTGCAGGAGGAGCCATAGGTTTTGCCATGGATTTGTACGAGAACGGGATTCTGAGTGAAAAAGATGCTGCGGGCATAGACCTCCGCTTCGGGAATGGCGATGCGGTTGTTCAGATGGTGGAGAAAATAGCCAATAGAGATGGGCTCGGAGATTTGCTGGCAGAAGGAGTCAAGAGGGCTGCTGAGAAGATAGGCAAGGGGGCGGACAAATATGCGGTCCATGTGCGCGGCATGGAACCTCCTGCATATGATGTAAGGGGAATAAAAGGAATGGGGCTTGCGTTCATGACGTCCCCTCGAGGGGCATGCCACCTCCGTTCAGGCGCATATGCTCTCGAACTTACAGGAAAATTCTGGAGGTATGAAGGAGTGGACAGATTCAGCGCCGAAGGGAAAGGGCAGGAAATAGCAGATATGGAAAATTTCATGGCTGTATACGATACCCTTGGCGTATGCAAGTTTTCGAGAGGGATGTTTCTGATAGAAGGTTTTGCAGATATTCTTGAGGCAGCAATAGGGAAGAGAATGGGAGAAGACGAATTGCTTACCATAGGCGAGAGGATCAACAACTTGAAACACATATTCAACATAAAATGCGGATGGACGAAAGAGGACTCGAAGCTCCCGCCAAAGATAAGGATTCCCATACCTGAAGGAGTGTCAAAAGGAAGCTTTATATCCGAAAAAGAAGAAAAGAAGATGTTGCAGGACTACTTCGAGGCAAGAGGCTGGGATAAAAAAGGAATTCCGAAGGAAAAGACGTTAAAGAAACTTGAGATAGAGGAGTTCATGGAAAGCTGATGCTCAAATTTTTATAAAAATCTTGGTTTACATTCATGGAGGAATTGAAGAAAGCAGCTGCCCATCATGCAACTTCTTATGTGAAAGACGGAATGATTGTGGGGCTGGGCACAGGCTCGACAACAAAATATGCAATTGAGAAGATAGGAGAAATGGTGAAGGACGGCTTGCATATCAAGGGAATAGCAACATCCAGAGAAACGGAAAAGCTCGCAAATGAAGCCGGGATACCTCTTGTCCCGTTAAATGAGCATGACATAGATGTTACAATAGATGGAGCTGACCAGGTAGACGGGAAATTAAATTTAATAAAGGGAGGGGGAGGCGCCTTGCTGAGAGAGAAGATGGTGGCAAGCTGTTCTATGAAGGAAATAATAGTTGTGGATGAGTCAAAAATTGTCAGCTCATTTTCTTTCCCGCTGCCTGTGGAAGTTGTAAAATTTGGATGGGAAAGTGTGGCAAAAAAGCTGAGAGCATTTGGCTTCACTCCAAAGTTAAGGGAAGGATTCATCACGGACAACGGAAACTACATTCTTGACTGCAAATACACAAGCATTGAAAATGCAGAGGAAATGGAAACAATGCTGAATAGCATTCCAGGTGTCGTGGAAAACGGTTTATTTGTAAAACTTGCAGATGTTGTGGTTGTGGGGACAAAGGGAGGGATTAAGATCATTAAAAGCAACTTGTGAAAGACTTACAGCAAATGCATGCTTGGAGGCGAAGGCAGGGAAGAAATTCATGCCCAGGAAATATTGACTGGTTATTGAGGGTGTCTGGCAGGGGGCAGAGACATGTTGCATGGCTTTCTCAAATAAATGCTGCTCCCATCTGAAATCAAGACAAGAAAAAATATTATATGTGCAATGCTTCTTACTCCAACCATGACAATAATGCAGGATGCCCAGAAGGGCATTGTTACTGAAGAAATAAAGGAGATTGCAAGGGCGGAAGGGCTTGATGTTGAGAAAGTAAGGAGAAGAGTTGCTGAAGGCAAAATAGTCATACCACATAATCCAATTCATTCCCCAAAATCGCTTGGCATAGGCAAGGGTTTGAGGGTGAAGATAAATGCCAACATAGGCACTTCAAGGGAGTATTGCAACATAGAGGAAGAAAAAGAAAAAGCAAGAGTTGCAATAGCAGCTGGCTCCCATGCCATAATGGATTTGTCCACAGGTGGCGACCTGGACGAGATAAGAAAGGAATTGCTCAAGATAGTTGATGTTCCCTTCGGTACTGTCCCGATATATCAGGCGGGTCTGGATGCGATAGAAAAGAGAGGAGCGATAGTTGACATGACCTCTGATGACATATTCAATTCTTTCAGAAATCAGGCAAAGCAGGGCGTTGATTTTACAGTGGCACATGTCGGAGTCACAAAAGAAAGTGTTGAACGATTGAAAAGGCAGCATCGCCTCATCCCCATGGTTTCGAGGGGAGGGGCATTCCACATGGCATGGATTCTTCATAATGGGGAGGAAAATCCGCTCTACAAAGAATTTGACTACCTTCTTGAGATAGCGGGAGAATATGATCTGACTCTCAGTCTTGGTGATGGAATGCGCTCGGGCGGGCTTTACGATTCAAATGACAGAGCGAAATTTCAGGAACTTCTGATTATAGGCGAGTTGGTGGAGCGGGCGAGGGCGGCAGGCGTGCAGACCATGGTTGAAGGGCCAGGCCATATGCCTCTCTCCGACATAGAGCCCAACATAAAGGTGATGAAGAGGGTTACAAAAGAGGCACCCTACTTTGTTCTTGGCCCACTTGTCACAGACATAGCCCCGGGGTATGACCATATCGTGGGGAGCATAGGCGGAGCGATAGCCGGCTATTACGGCGCTGATTTTCTGTGCTATGTGACCCCTGCAGAGCATCTTTCCCTTCCTGATGTAAAGGATGTAAAGGAAGGGGTGATAGCATCAAGGATAGCGGCACATGCAGCAGACATTGCAAAAGGAATAGATTATGATGTTGATACAGAATTTTCAAGGGCAAGGCACGAACTGGACTGGAAGAAAATGTTCGAATCATGCATAGATCCTGACAAAGCAAAGGAATACAGGAAAAGGAGGAAGCCCACGGAGGACCCAAAGGCATGCTCAATGTGCGGAAAGCTATGCGCCATTGAAATCGTTGAGAAATATTTACAGGATTGAGCGGGTATGCAAAAATAATAAATATACATTTGATATACCAGTGAGAATATGGTCACGGTGGAAGAAGAGTTATGTCGGATAGAAATAGTGAAGGAGGGAAGTGAGTTTATAGCAAGGGCTCACACCCAGGCCGGGACAAGGGAATACAGGAACACACTTTTTGAAGATATGCTTCGTGAGCTTGTTATCGACCTGCAGGAAGAGTTCGGAGAACTTTAAGGATGATAAAGGAAAAAACGGGGAGGCAGAGATACATATTATTTTCAGTCAGTGGGAATGCATCAAGAAAAGATATAATACATTCAATAAACAATTCATATAGGAAAAAATACAACGACGAGGACATGCCTTGGCTTACTGTTTACGAAAAAAATTACGGCATAGTGAGATGCAAACATACCAAAAAGGAGGAAATAATAGATCTTTTGAACTCCGTAGAAGTAAATAATAAATTTTCTATCAAAACTTTGAAGACCTCGGGAACAATAAAAAAATTGAAGAAGGAGATTAATAACTCTTAGCAAGACGCAGGTAGTGCTTTGCCTCGTTTCCGCATATGGCACATTTTCCATTGCATGCTTTTTCAGGAAACGGAATGCCGAGGGATGTCATTTCCAGCTCCTCTTCCATCTGCAGCCCGCATTCCTCCCTGCCGCACCACGGAATTTCTATTATGCCTTCTTTTTCTTCTATGTAGTCCAAAGTATGTATGTTTTCGTCGAGAAACTTTTTTGCCTGTTCAAACAGTCGTGAGTCAAAAGAAGACATTTCCTGCTTTATTTTGTCTAAACCACTTCTTTTTATCTCTTTTTTTAGGCCATCTCTTGCTGCAATCGTAATAACGCCCTTCTCCACATCTCTTGGGCCTATCTCTATCCGCAGAGGCACTCCTTTTAATTCCCAGTCGTAGAATTTATTGCCAGGTGTTTTGTCCCTCATGTCCAAGTGGGTTCTTACGCCCATTTCTTCCAACTCATGTTTTACTGCTTCGCATTCTTTCTTCACCATATCCTCCTTGCCTTTGAATATTATTGGTACAATGACGGCCTGAATCGGGGCTATAAATGAGGGAAGTGCAATCCCTTTATCATCCCCATAAATGCCCACAATGGCACCAAGCACTCTCTCAGACATGCCATACGTTGTCTGATGGCAGTATCTGTGCTCTCCGCTCTCGTCCTCATATTTTATTTCGAAAGGGCGTGAAAAATTATCCCTGTACTGATGTATGGAGGCGACCTGAAGCACCTTCTTGGAGGGCATAAGAACGTCTATTCCAAGAGAATAATATGCGCCTGCAAATTTATCCCAGTCAGGCCTCTTGCTTATTATATAAGGTATTGCAAGTTTATCAAAAAAATTGCCTGCAATTTTTACATCCTCCAATATCTGCTTTTCGGCATCTTTGAAATCGGTATGACACGTATGGGCTTCAAAGAAATGTATTTCTCTTACCCTCACGAATGCCTTTGTCATTTTTGTTTCATAGCGGAATGTGTTTACTATCTGGAATGTTTTTAGAGGTAGATCGGCGTGAGAGCGAATCCAGAGGGAGAAGATATGGTACAATGCTGTTTCAGATGTCGGGCGGAGGAGAAGGCGCTCCTCTAACTCCTTTTCCCCTGCATGGGTAACCCAGAATACCTCGGAGCCAAACCCTTTGATATGGTCTGCCTCCTTTTTGAATAGGCTTTCAGGGACAAGAAGAGGAAAATAGACTTCTTTATGCCCTGTTTTTTTCATTTCGCCTCTTATTATGGAATCTATATTTTGCTGTATTTCCCACCCATATGGTTTCCATATGTTCATCCCCTTTACAGGATATCTCTTGTCGCACAAATCTGCTTCCTCAACGACTTCGTTATACCACTCGTCAAAGTCCTCGCTTTTCTTAACTTTCATCTGTCTTGAATTGTCAAGGATTTATTAAAATTGACGGTCAGCTCCGCATTCCGACAAATATTAAATACAGATTTGTTTTATACCTGGTGAAAAAATGAGGAGAATGCTGATAGCAGCATTTTGTATCTCGATCCTTTTATCGTTATCTGGCGGC